>DASSDE010000758.1:0-6528 GCA_035697365.1 Kribbella sp.
GGCGCCGATCGACTTCAGCACGATGTTGTAGAGCCCGCGGTACACGTTTCCGCCGGATGGGTTGCCCTCGGCGGTGTGGCCGTGCCAGCCGACGCGTTCCTTGAACGACTTGATGGTGGCCAGAAAACGTTTCGCGGTCGCGAGGTCGCGGACGTTCTTCAGCACGTACGGCTCGGCGCCGATCAGTTCGTCGGTCTCCGCGAGGACCGCGGTACCGCCGTTTCTGATGATTTCCGCGCTGACCTGACCGGCCAGCGGGTTCGCGGAAATTCCGGAAAACGCATCAGAACCGCCGCACTGCAGGGCGATCTTGAGGTCCGCGAGCGGCACCTCGACGCGCGGCTGCGCGTCCACCACCGGCAGCCACGGCTCGATCAGCGCACCCGCCGCGGCCAGGTCGTGCTCGAAGCCGGCGCTGCGGGTGAAGTACGCATGCGGCACCTTGATCGACGGGTAGTCGTGCTCGGCCAGGAAGTCCTTGATCGCCTGGCCGGAGACGACGTCGCCCTCGGTGTCGACGATCAGCACGGCGCCGACGTTCGGGTTCAGCGTGAATCCGCCGAGCGTCGCGAGCAGGAAGTGCAGGTTGTTCGGTACGTCGTCCTCGCCACCCTCGGTGTGCGCGACTGGTACGACACCGTCGCCCGCGGCCGCACCGTCGAAGCGCCGCGCGAGCTCGGTGACGAACCCGCTGCTGCGCGAACTCGTCGCCAGCAGGACGACATGGTTCCGCGTGCCGGCCGGGCCCTGTTCGCGCGGGTAGCCGAGGAACGTACCGGGCTGCTCGACGCTCGTCACCTGGGCGCCGAAGTGCAGCGCGGACTCGTCCAGCTCGTACGGATCCAACGGCTCGTTGGTCGCGGACGGCTCGGTCGGCAGGCCCTCGACACCCCGGGCGGTGACAGCGGCCAGGCTGGTCGGCGTACAGACGTAGTCGCCCGGGACCAGGTCGCGGGACGCGCGTGCGAACGCGGTGTTCCACGAGGTCAGGGCGTCGTCCTTCGCCACGGGCGTGACCACGAAGCGGTGCCCTTCGAGCACTGTGTGTGGCAGCGTGACCGTCGTACCCCCGAGCTCGATCTCGGTGCCGGCCTCCAGCTGGGCGGAGGCGATCGCGACGTTGTCCCCCGGCTCGGGTAACACGCCGATCTGTTCGAACCTCACCATCGTTCGCGACTCCCCATAGCTAGGACCTGCCGAAATCGTGCATGATGCATGATTACCAGTGTTACCCTGCCGAAACCTGACCGGTGGGGTCAAGACCGAGACCAGATTCCGGAGAACCTGATGAGCGAGCGCGCGGTGCCGGTGGACCGGCGGCTGCTCCGGCGGCAGATGCTCGCCGACGACGTGTACGAGGCCATCAAGACGATGCTGATGGACCACGTCATCCGGCCCGAGGCGCGGATCTCGATCGACGGGCTGGCCCGTGAGTTCCAGGTCTCGTCGACGCCGGTCCGGGAGGCGCTCGCGCGGCTGGAGTCCGAGGGGCTGGCGGTCAAGGAGCCGCTGAAGGGCTACCGCGCGACTCCACTGCTGTCGCTCGAGGAGTTCGACGACCTGTACCGGTTCCGGCTGCTGCTCGAGCCGTGGGCGGCCCGGCGCGCGGCCGAGCTGATCTCTGCCGAGGGCGTCGCGCAACTGCGGGCCGAGCTGGCGACCGCGGTCGAGCCGACGTCGATCGACTACGCCGGCTACAAGTCGCTGACCGTGCACGACAACCGGTTCCACTCGCTGATCGCGTCGCTGTCCGGGAGCGAGCAGGTCCGCTCGGCCTTCGAGCGAACCCACTGCCACCTGCATATCTTCCGGCTGCACTACGACCGCGACATCGGCCCCGAGGTCCTCACCGAACACCGGATGCTCGTCGAGGCGATCACCTCCGGCGACCCGCGCGCCGCCGAGTCCGCCATGACCCGCCACATCGAGAACTCGATGACCTTGCGGTTGCGCCGCCTGTACGAATGACCCGCCGCCCGTTTCCGCTGGCGATCCCGCCCGAGTTGACGGCGTACATCCTCGACTTCCACTGGGACGTCGACCTGCTGCACGCCCTCGACCTGCCGGCGATCGAGCTGCCGGTCGCCGAACTGGCCCACCACCTCGACCTCCCGTTCTGGGCGTACGACGGACCTTTCCAGGTCACACCCCACCAGGTGGCGGCCGATCCGCTGACTTACAAGGCGCAGTACGACCGCACCCTCGCCGCGGATCTCCGCCATCCCCTCGACGTCGTCCGTCGCCCCGACAACCGCCTGACAATCCTCGACGGCATCCACCGCCTCCTCCGAGCAGAACTCGAACGCCGTACGACAATCAGCGTCCGAGTCCTGCTCTGGTCCGATCTGGACCAAATCGCTATTTCGTGATGACGAGCGCGTCGCCGACCGGGCGTTCGCCGGCGGCGTCGGAAGGGGTGTTGAGGACGGTGCCGTCGGCAACCATCGTGGTGGAGCCGCCGCCGTCGAGGTTGATCGCTTCGCGCAGGTGGAAGGACTTCGCGACCGCGGCGGCCTCGGAGATGGACAGGCCGAGGCTGTTCACGTTGCGTCCGTCGGCGGTGATCAGGACGGTACGGCCGTGGTCGTCGACGCCGGCGATCGTGCGCGGGTTTCGCTTGTGCACCCAGCCGTAGTAGAAGCTCGGCGTGTCCTGCACCATCCCGTCCGCGGCGGCGGTCGCGTGGATACGGCCGTTGCGGACCAGTTCCGGTCCGCCGTTCACGATCGTCGTACGGCGGGACAACGGGACCGGACGCCCGTGGTCGTCGAGCAACGTCGACCGGATCGACAACGACTTCCCGACCTTGGCGGCGGCGAGCAGCGGGGCGACCATCGCGCCGATCGCCTGGACCGTGCGGCCGCCCTCGGGAATCGCACCACCCCGGGAAGTACGCACCGCGGTGACCTTGCCGTGCCGGTCGAGGATCACCTCGGCGCCCGGTCCGCTCGGGGTGAGGGCGGCGTACGAGGCGTCGAACGCGATCAGCTCGTCGGGATCGGTGCACGTGGTGTCGTGCATCGGCTTCGCGGTCGGCAGGTCGTCGGCGGTGCCACCACAGTTGCGGATCAGGCCGGGGACCCGGTTCAGGCCGTCGAGCGGGAGCGGCTTGCCCACCCCACGGACCTCACCGCGCCACGTGAAGCGGTCGACCGACGTACCGCGCGGGCCGAGCACGAGCGCCGGGCGGCCGTTGGTCGGTTCGCTGACCAGGCGTCCGTCGTACACACCGATGCCGGCCGGATCGCCGGGCGCCCCGGACTTCGGGTCGAGGACGAAGAAGCCGGCGTTCACGGCCGCCGTCGCCCCGGTCAGGGTCGCGAGCGTGCTGGTCGTCTCGCGCTGCTCGATGTCCTGCCCGTACGTCGCATCCAGCGTGCCGTGGAACTTCTTCGGATCGATCGTCAGCACCTGGACGTGCCACGGGCCGGTCGATCCGGCGATGTCGTCCGGCTCGCCGTCCCAACCCGTGTACAGACTCGAACCGTTGAGACCGGCCGCGATCACCTTGGTTCGCAACGCGTCCGCCTCCGCCTTCGTGGCGAACAGCCCGAGCCGCACGCGGTACCCGAGACTGTCACCGCCCGCGTCGGCGAGCCGCGGCGTCGGTACGTTCTCGACGCGCGGGTCGAGCCCCGCGGCACGGAGCTTGTCGGCCGCCTTGTTCGCGCCCGCCTGGTCGGACAGCGCGGCCGCGGGCGCGTCGGGATCCGGCGATGACGACGGGATCGAGACCTCGACCGTCCAGCCGGCGGTGGTGTCGTTCTGGCCGCGGACGATGGTGGTCAGCGTGACACCGGGCTGCAGCGTCCGGGTGTCACGGGTCTCGGTCAGGTTGGCGGGGCCGAGGGGCAGGTGCTCGGTCGGCGGGGTGGCGACCGCAGTGGTGCCACCGAGGGTCAGGGACAGGCAAAGGGCAGACAGGCCCAGGCGTCGCAGGGTCATAGGACGTTCCTACGTTCACCGCCGCGGTGCCGCAACCCGACCCGAGAGTCCCGTACCTGAACATCACTCCAACGGCGCCCCGCCGTACGACACCTCGTTCCCGTCCGGATCGAGGAACGTCGCATGCCGCACGCCGTTCTCGTACGTCTCACGCACGACCGGCTCGAGCCCACGCTCGGCGATGCCTTTCAGGACCCCGTCGAAGTCTTCGACGAACAACGTGTGCTGCGCATGGCCCGCGTGCTCCGGAACGACCTCGATGTACAGGTACTGGTGCTCGCCCAGCTCCCACACCGCCTCGACGTCGTTCGGCAGGAAACTCGGCGGTCCGCCGAGCAGCTTCTCGTACCAGGCGACAGCTGTCTGGTAGTCACGGACGGAGATCCCGGCGAAGAGGTCCATACCGGATGCTACCGGCCGGAGATGTACCGAAGGACGGGTAGTGGTCGGCTGATCGGCCGGATTCGGCGGACGCTCGCGCTTGGCGAGGCACCGTTGAGGCCGACCACTACCCGTTCTTAGGTTCAGGCAGGGGCGTCGCCGTGGTCGGGGATCTCCAGTTGGACGCCGCCTTGGAGGGCGGACTGGTGGGCGTAGATGCCCGGCAGGGTGTAGCGGGCGGAGACCCAGGCGTTGATCGGCGGGAGGGTCTTGTCGGCGACCGCGCGGACGAAGTCGTCGGCGAGGAAGTGGTGCGAGCCCTCGTGGCCGTTGTGCAGGCCGGCGAACTCCTTCGGCAGGCGGCTGCGGTCGTGGACCGGGGACAGACCGGAGCGGAACGCGTCGCGCAGTGCCGGGTCGACGTTCGCCAGGTCGGCGTCGTCACCCGTCGGCTGGGTCTCCATCAGGTGCTCGACGTTCTCGACGCCCTTCTTGTCCTGCCAGAAGGTCGTCGTGGCGAGCTGCTCGAAGCTGCCCTCGGTGCCGAACACCCGCAGCCGCGACTCCCGGATGTGTGACGGGTAGCCGACGCGGCGCATCTCGTTGGTCCGCATGATGCTGCCGTCGGCGAGCTTGAACAGCGCGGTCGCGTTCGAGAAGTCGTTGTCGAACTGGCTGATCTCCTTGTCGAAGACGCCGTCACCACGGTCGTCCTTGACGCCGATCGCCGACACGTGGGTGGCGTGCTGACCGGTCACCGAGAGAACGTTGCCGACAGCATGCGTCGGGTAGAGCAGCGGCGGGAAGGACGCGGTCTTCTTCCAGTCCTCGCCACCGGAGTACTGGTACGCGGCGTAGAACCCGAGATCCATGTCGTGGACGTAGTCACCCTCGGAGTAGAACACGCGGCCGAATGCGCCGTCGGCGAGCTTCTGCCGGCAGTAGACCGACGACGGGTAGTAGAAGCTGGTCTCACCCATCATGTAGGTGAGGCCGGTCTCCTTGACCAGCTCGATGATGCGCGCGATCTGGTCCGCCTGGATCGCCATCGGCACCGTGGAGTACACGTGCTTGCCGGCCTCGAGCGCCTTGATCGCCATCTCCCCGTGCAGCCAGCGCTGCGTGAAGATCGCGACCGCCTGCACGTCCGACTCGAGCATCTCCTCGAACGACGTGTGCGTCACCGTGATGCCCTGCTTCGCGGCCATCTCCGCCGTCCGCTCCGGGATGACGTCGGTCAGCCGCACCTCGGACACGTCCGGGTGCGCCGACCACAACCGCAGGAACGACGGAGCGAACTGCCCCGCCCCGACCACACCGATGCTGATTCCCATGCGGAGTAGTCGATCACACATTTATGTTCTACGGAAGAACAAATTCACACGTTGGAACATGTGGGGTGGATCGTCAGGCCATCACAAAGTGGGCGGGTTGTGGTCGGTACGCCTGGTGGGCGGCGGGACGGGCGATTGTGATGGCCTGGGGGTTCGCTAGCTCGCGGGGGTGAGTAGGTGGGGGTTGTCGGTGGTGATCCCGTCGACGCCGAGCGCGACAGCTTCGGCAAGGGTGGTGGCGTCCGGGACCGGCCAGGCGGTGACTTTCAGGTCGGCGGCATGGAGCTGGGCGACTGCCTCTGGGGTGAGACCCGCCAGGCCGCAGAGGGACCAGGTGGCGCCGGCGGCCCGGGTGCGGGTGATGACCTCGGCAGCGTCCGGCGTGCGGCCGAAGATGTGGCCGGTCTCCACCTCGGGAAACAGTTCGCGGATCGCGAGCAGGATCTCGGGGTGGAACGACGTGACCAGCGTGCGTGCCGCGAGCGCCGGGTCGGCCTTCAGCGATTGGGCGAGGAGCGGTACGGCGGCCTCGGCCTTCACCTCCGCCTGGATCCGGACGTCGATCGCGGCGACCGTTTCCGCCCAGGTCGGGATGTGTTCGCCGAGGCCGGCGTCGAGCGCGCGCAGTTCGGCGAGCGTCAGCGCGGCGACCTCGCCCGACCCCGAGGTCGTCCGGTCGACGGTCGCGTCGTGCATGATCACGAGCTCGCCGTCCGCGCTCACCCGAAGGTCGAGCTCGATCTCGTCGCACCCGTCCGCGATCGCCCGGCGGAACGATCGCAGCGTGTTCTCCGGCTCGGTGCCGACCGCGCCCCGGTGGCCGGTGATGATCGTGGTCACAGAACCTTCTCCTCGTAGAGGCGTTTGA
>DASSDE010000759.1:0-2154 GCA_035697365.1 Kribbella sp.
GGCAAGCGTCGTCCGCCGGATGCAGGCGGCATCACGTCCCGGCGCAACGGTCAGCAACGGCGGTACGTCGCCCGCGCAGTCGTCGATCGCGATCGGGCAGCGGGGCCTGAACGCGCATCCCGACGGGATCGCGTGCAGCGAGGGCGGCGTACCGGGAATGGTCGGCAGCTCGCGGCCCTTGAGGTCGGCCGACGGCATCGAGCCGAGCAGCCCCTCGGTGTACGGGTGGACGGGGTGCTCCAGCGCGTCCGCGGTCGCGGCCCGCTCGACGACGTGACCGGCGTACATCACCACGACGTTGTCCGCGACGTCCGAGACCACGCCGAGGTCGTGGGTGATCAGCACGACGCCCATGTCCCGCTCGGCCTGCAGCTCCGCGATCAGCTCGAGGATCTGCGCCTGCACGGTCACGTCGAGCGCGGTGGTCGGCTCGTCGGCGATCAGTACGTCGGGGTCGAGCGCGAGCGCCATCGCGAGCATCACGCGCTGCCGCATGCCGCCGGAGAACTCGTGCGGGTAGTCGCCGACGCGCTTGGCCGCGGCCGGGATCCGGACCCGGTCGAGCATCTCCGCGGCCCTCGCCATCGCGTCCCGCTTCGACAGCCCGCGGTGCACCCGGTAGCACTCGGCGATCTGCGTACCGACCGACTGCACCGGGTTCAGCGCCGACAGCGAGTCCTGGAACACCATCGTGATCCGGTCGCCGACGATCTTGCGGCGTTCCTTCACGGTCATCGAGATCAGGTCCGCGCCGCGGTACTCGGCCGTACCGGACACGATCCGGCCCGGCGGCATGTCGAGGATCCCGGTCAGTGCCTGGGTCGACACGCTCTTGCCCGACCCGGACTCACCCAGGATCGCCAGCGTCTCCCCGGCCCGTACCTGCCAGGACACCCCGTCCACGGCCCGCACCGGCCCCCGCGGCGTATCGAACTCCACCGTCAGGTCATCAACCTTCAGCAGTACTTCGCCAGTTGCACTCATCGCATCAACTTCGGGTCGAGGGCGTCGCGGATGGAGTCGCCGATGATCATGAAGGAGATCGTCATCGTGGAGATGAAGATCGCCGGCCAGATGAACAGGTGCGGGGTGTCGCGGTACGAGGCCGCGACGCCGAACTGTGAGCCCCACGAGATCGACGGGGGTTGCAGGCCGACGCCGAGGAAGGTCAGCGCGGCCTCCAGCCCGACCATGCCGCCGATGCCCAGCGTGGTCATCGCGAGCAGCGGGGCCATCGAGTTCGGGAACACGTGTTTGCGCAGGATCCGCAACGGTGGCACCCCGATCGAGCGGGCCGCCAGCACGTACTCACGGTTGCGTACCGAGAAGACCGTGGCCCGCATCAGCCGCATGCCGCCCGGCCAGCCGATCAGGAAGATGACGCCGACGATGATCCAGATGCTCCGGTTCTGCACCGAGTTCAGGATCACGATCAGCACCACGATGCCGGGGATCGAGAACAGTACGTCGGCGGTCCGCGAGATCAGGCCGTCCACGAAGCCCGGGAAGTACCCGGCCAGCAGACCGAGCGAGCCGGCCAGGACGAACACCCCGAAGCTCGCACAGATGCTGACCAGGACCGACGGACGCGCACCGTAGATCACGTTGGCGAAGTAGTCGCAGCCCTGGATGTCGAACCCGAACGGGTGCCCCGGGCCATGACCCTGCCGGCTCTTGGTCAGCTCGCAGAACCGCGGATCGGCGGAGGTGAAGAGCCTCGGCACCGCCGCCATCGTGAAGAACGCGAGCAGCAGCAGGCTGCACAGCACGAACTGAGGCTTGCGCAGCAGCGCCCGCAAGAGCTCGCGGTTGGACAGTGTGCGGCCGTCGCCGATTTCCTGTGCCTCGGCACCGACCGCGGCGGAGATCTGTTCAGACATTGCGCACCCTCGGGTCCAGGACGCCGTACAGCACGTCGACCAGCAGGTTGATCAGGATGAACGAGATGAAGGCCAGCGTGGACAGCAGCACCACCACCCCGCCCTCCTTCAGCTTGATCGCCTGGAACAGGAACTGACCGAGCCCGGGCAGGTTGAAGATCGACTCGGTGATGATCGCGCCGCCGAACATTCCGGCCAGGTCGAGGCCGATGAACGTCACCACCGGCAGCAGCGCGTTCGGCAGGATGTGCCGCCACAGCACCCGCTGCTCCCC
>DASSDE010000760.1:0-3344 GCA_035697365.1 Kribbella sp.
AAAGAACTAAAGAAAATGTAGAACGGTGGTCGGCTCGGGCGATCAGCCGGAGGTTCGTCTGCGCGACGCGTGCGTCAGACCTTCCGGCCGTCATGTAGGTAGGCGACGGAGCCCGTCTCGCAGGCGCGCAGCGCGGCCTCCAGCCGCCAGACGTACGGGCGAAGTTGCTCCCGGGCCTGCGACTCCGTACCGAACGTGTGCTTCTTCAGCTCGCCGTCACGAAGGTGGCCGCGAGGACCCGGGGCAGACGTTATTCCCGGGTCCTCAACCTCGTTTCAGGACCAGGCCGGTGTTGGCCGGGACGTTGATCCGGCCGGAGTACTCGGCTCCGTGCAGGTCTGTGTAGGTGCCGGCAGGGAGGACCAGGTCGGCGGCCTGGGTCGATGACGGGTTCACCACGGTCAGGCCCTCACGGTACAAGCGGGTCCAGAGCGTCGGGCCACGGCGTACGGGCGGAGTGATCGCGGTGCCGAGGTCGGCCGACAGTTCCGGAATTTCGTTGAAGGCGGCATAGTCCTTGCGACCGGTGGTCTCCAGCATCGCAGGCGCTTCGCGGTACAGGAGATAGTTCGCGACGACCCACTGGCGCTGTTCGGGTGTCGCCTCGTTCCAGTAGTCGGTGGGCAGCTTGTTCATCACGACGGACGGCTTGCAGCGGTGCCTGCGCAGCAGGTCGAACATCAGTTGCCACTCGTCGTCGACGACGTTCTCGGCGCGGTGCACGGTGAAGCCCTGCTCGTTCAGCCAGATGTCGGAGATGTCGATCATCTGGTCGAGCGCCGCAAGATACTCGGGCGACTTGTCCTGGAACTCGTCGTGCAGACTGCCGTTGAACGTCAGGTTGAACGCGACCGCGACGCCGCGAGCGTGCGCGTAGTCCCGCAGGTAGCGCAGCCAGTCGAGCACGTCGGCCACCCACGCGGGGTCCTTCGGGTCGGTGCCGAACTGCTGCACCCAGTTCCCGTTCTGGTCGTAGTGCCCGCTGACATGGAAGTCGTTGCGGACGCCGATGTTGTCGACGGCAATCACCTTGAAGCCGGCCGCGATCGCGGGATCGATCAGCGTGCTGGTGAACCACTGCCGTACCTCGGGGTTGCCGATGTCGATCGGCGTGTAGACCTGGTTGTTGAACTCCCAGGCCGGTGTGGTGCGGTCGGCGGTGTACTCGATCCAGTCCGGGTGGTTCGTCTTGAACCACTCCGGTGTGTACTGCCGGGCGGGCGCGTTACGGAACGCGGTGACGTACGAACTGGCAAGCACGCCCTGCGGCTGCGCGGACTGCAGCGCGGCCCAGACGAAGCCGACCCGCCCCGCGTACACGGACGGGTCCGGCACTTGCCGGTCGAACACCTGCGCCTGCAGTACGCCATGATCCCGCGTCACCGGCAGCGGTACATCACCGGCCGCCGGGGCGCACTCACCGCCCGCCTGAGCTGGGTCGGTCGCCTGTGCCGTCGGTGCGAGCATTCCCAGGCCGACCGCGGCGATCACCGCGGCCACGGACATTCGGCGAAGTCTCATCAACAGTCCTCTCGTCGATCAGCGGAAGAGCACGGTGCGCCGGACGATACGGACTGCAAACGTTTGTCGCAATAGCAGAGAATCTTGCTATCGTGATCGCCATGCCGAACAGCCCCGGAATCCAGGCCGTACTGCAGTCGGAAGCACCGATCCGCTGGTCCACGATCGGCGACAGCATCGCCCAGGGCGCGCACTGGACCGGCGCCGAGCGCGACTACGTACAACTGCTCGAGGAACGTGTCCGCTACGAGCTCACCAGGTCCGCCGACTCGTTCGTGCGCTGGGCCGTCTCCGGAGCGACCACCGAGGACACCCTGGGCCGGCTTCCCGCCGCGCTCGACCTCGCGCCGGATGTGGTGGTCATCGGCGTCGGCACGAACGACGCCAAGGCCGGAGTGGACGGCGTCGAGCAGTTCGCCAGGCGCTACGACACCTTGCTCAGTACGATCCTGGGGACCGGCGCCATCGTGGTCGCCCAGACGCCGACGGCCGTACTGCGGACCTGCCGGTACAACCTCGGCGAGCATCTGCCCGCGTACGCAGAGACCATCCGCACCGTCGCGGCGCAGCATGATGCCCTGCTCGTCGACCACTTCGCGCACTGGACCGCGGCCGGCGACGGCTGGGCTCCGGCCGAGTGGATGGCCGACCCGACCCACCCGAGCGGCCGCGGCCACCGAGTGATCGCCCGCACGCTCTTCGAGAGTCTTGACCTGTACGCCGCCGACAGCGCCTGCTGCCGGCTGCTCGCCTGAAGGAGACCCGATGCCCTCCATCCGCCGGTACGCCGTCTGCGGCCTGTCCGCCCGCGGCCTGGCCAGCTTCGTCCTGCCGATCCTCGGCCTCACCGACCGGACCGCGGACGGCGGCTTCGGGTACGGCAGCGACGAGGACGACCTGTCCGGGTACGCCGAGGTGGTCGCGATCGTCGACACCGACGCGGACCGCGTGGCCGAGTTCAACCAGGCTCTGGAAGGTCTCGGCCGCCCGCCGATCCCGTACTTCGCCCAGTACGACGAGATGCTCGACGCCGCCGGACCGGACGCGGTGATCGTGACGTCGCCGGACCACACGCACGAGCAGTACATCCTCGGCGCACTGCGGCACGACGTGGACGTGATCACCGAGAAGCCGATGGTCACCACGGCCGCGGCCGCCCGCGCAGTCCTCGCCGCCGAGCGGGAGTCGGCCGGAACGGCCCAGGTCACGCACAACTTCCGCTACCCGGCCGCGCATCGCGAGGTGAAGCGGCTGATCCAGGCGGGCACGATCGGCCGGATCACGCGCGTCGTCATGGACTACCACGTGGACCTGCGGCACGGCGCGAGCTACTTCCTGCGCTGGAACCGCCGCCGCGCACTGTCCGGCGGGCTGCAGGTGCACAAGTCGTCGCACCACTTCGACCTGCTCAACTGGTGGATCGGCGCCGTCCCGGAGGAGATCTTCGGGTACGGCGCCCTGAACTACTACGGATCGTCGAGTCCACACCGAGCGGCCACCCGCGCCGAGGACCCGTACTTCCTTGCCCAGCAGGGATCCGGCGTCTTCCCGACGGCCGACGACACGGCCCGCGCGGGGCTCTTCGGACTGCACTACCCCGAGCAGTACCCCGCGTCGCGCTCGCTGTACCTGTACGACGCGGAGATCGACGTCGAGGACACGTACAGCGCGATCGCACGCTACCCGGGTGGGGCCTCGCTGACGTACTCGGTGGACTTCATGCCCGCGTCCCCGTTGCTGAACTGGGCGACCAGCGCCGCGTAGTTGGAGAAGTCGTTGCCCGCGTAGGTCTTCTCCTGCCACTGGGGCAGCCACTGCTGGTT
>DASSDE010000761.1:0-4528 GCA_035697365.1 Kribbella sp.
ATCAACAATTAGCAGGAATGGCCGGCCGGCACATCCCGGCCGGCCTTTCTACTGCAACTTTGACTGCAATCGGTTCAGCCGCGTACGTCCGCGCAGGCAGTGATCCAGCGGTCCAGAACGTCCTTCGCGGCGCCGGAGTCGATCGCCTCCGCCGCCCGGTCCATCCCGGTCCGGATCCGCTCCGTCACCGTGCCGTCCTCGGGCGTGTACGCGGCCAGCGCGGCGCCGGCGTTCAGCAGTACGACGTCTCGCACCGGGCCCGTCTCGCCGTCGACCAGTGCCCGGACGACCTTCGCGTTGTACGTGGCGTCCGCACCCTTCAGCGCGTCCGCCGCCACGGGCTCGATGCCGAGCTCCCGCGGGTCGAGCGTGATCGGTCCCTCGACCGTCCCGCCGCCGACGACCCACACCTGCGATGTCGTACGGGTGGTCAGCTCGTCGAGCCCGTCGTCGCCGTGGAACACCAGCGCGTCGATCCCACGTCGCGCCAGCACACCGGCCACCAGCCCGGCCACGCGGGCGTCCGCGACCCCGACGGCCTGCGCCGACGGGTCGCCCGGGTTCGCCAGCGGACCGAGCAGGTTGAACGTCGTCGGCACGCCGAGCTCCCGGCGCGGCACGGCGGCGTACCGCAGCGCCGGGTGGAACGCGGACGCGAAGCAGAACGTGATCCCGGCGCGCTCGCCCACCTCGGCGACCTGCGGCCCCGAGAGGTCGAGCGGGATCCCCAGCTCCTCGAGTACGTCGGCGGCACCGCACGCGGACGACGCCGCGCGGTTGCCGTGCTTCACGACCTTCGCTCCGGCGCCGGCCGCGACGATCGCGGACATCGTGCTGATGTTCACCGTGTGGGCCTGGTCACCGCCCGTACCGACCACGTCCAGCGTGCGGCCCGGGACACTGATCCGGGTGGCGAAATCGCGCATCGTCTGCACGAGACCCTCGACCTCGTCGACCGTCTCGCCCTTGGACCGCAGCGCGATCACGAACCCGGCCAGCTGCGCCGGCGTCGCGGCCCCGGACAGGATCTGCTCCATCGCCCACGCGGTGGCCGCGGACTCCAGATCCTCGTGCCGCAGCAGCGGTCCGAGGATGTGGGACCAGGTGTAGGTCATCAGCCCGGATCAGGCGGTGGTGGCAGGCAGCCCGGCGACCCGCTGCCGGAGCAGGTCGGCGGTGACCTGGGCCAGCTTGATCGGGTCGATCGGGTGCGAGACCGCGCCCTCGGCCCGCGACCAGGTCGCCAGCCACGCGTCCTGCGGGCGGCCCGTGATCACCAGCACCGGCGGGCACTGGAAGATCTCGTCCTTCAACTGCCGCGCGATCCCCATGCCACCGGCCGGGACGGCCTCGCCGTCCAGGATGGCCAGGTCGATCCCGCCCTTGTCCATGGTCTTGATCACGGCCGGCTCGGTCGCACACTCCACGTACTCGAGCTCGGGCAGATCGGCCACCGGCCGCTTGCCGAGGGCCAGCCGGACGGACTCCCGCGTCGTACGGTCGTCGCTGTAGACCAGGACCTTCAGCGGACGCTCTGAACTCATCGATCCATCCCAAGCTGTGTTCTGAGGAAGACTGGACATTCAAACAACACCGCGCATGCTACCGGGGCGCCTGTTCGGCCCGGCGAGCCTGTTCCTCCAACCGGTCCAGACGCCGGTCCTCGCGACGCGCCTCACGCTGCGACTCGCGCACCCACTGGACGAACAGTACGGCGAAGAACACCACGCCGACGAGGTCGCCCGAGCCCCACAACAGACCGCCCGCGATGTACTGGTCGTGCAGCGGCGACGGCGGCCAGGATCTGCCGAAGGCCGTGTACCAGTCCTCGGCGATCAGCTTGCCGGCCGACATGATCGTGATCCCCAGGAACGCGTGGAACGGCAGCGTGAGGAACGTCATCATCAGCCGGAACGGGTAGATCACCCGGCCGGGCACCGGGTCCAGCCCGAGCAGCGGCCAGAAGAACAGCGACCCGACCAGGATGAAGTGCAGGTGCAGCAGGTCGTGCAGCGCAGTCGACCGCAGCGTCGCGTCGTACCAGCCGGTGAAGTACAGCGCCCAGGGGCTGAGGACGAACAGCGTGAAGCCGATCAACGGGAAGCAGAGCACCTTCGCCACCCGCGAATGCAACACGGAGAGCAACCATTTCCGCGGCTGTCCAGGGAGCGTCCGCAGCGCCAGGGTGATCGGTGCACCGAGCGCCAGCGCGAGCGGCGTCAGCATCGACAGGATCATGTGCTGAACCATGTGCACGCTGATCAGCACCGTGTCGTACGTGCCGAGCGCCGACTGGGTGGCGATCAGGGCGCTGCCGAGGCCGACTCCGACGAACGCGAACGTCCTCCCGCGGGACCACTTGTCACCGCGCCGGCGGAGCCTGTGGACGGCGTACAAGTACAGGGCGCCGAGCAGCACGATCACGGCGAGTAACACCGGTTCGAAGGTCCATGCCGTCAGCAACCGGACCGCCGTGAGCGGCTCGATCCGGTCGCCCGGGGCGGCGTGAAGGGGAAGCACGCTTCCACAGTAAGAACAGCCGGTCGGCGACATGCACGGGGGTGGTCGTAGCGCTGAACGCGAGGACCGACATAATGACCGCGTGGCCACTGCAACCGCGCTCCCAGCGTCTCGTGAACACGGTCATGCCGACCGTCCCAGCATGGTCAGTGTCGGCACGATCGTCTGGCTCTCGAGCGAACTGATGTTCTTCGCCGCCCTGTTCGCGGCGTACTTCACCATCCGGTCGGTGACGACCGCCGCCGCGGCTTCCGGAACGGAGACGCTCTGGCAGCTCATGACGGAGCATCTGGACGTCCCGTTCGCCGCGGTGAACACGACGATCCTGGTGCTGTCGTCGTTCAGCTGCCAGTTCGGCGTCTTCGCGGCCGAGCACGGCCGGGTCGGCCGGACCGGATCGGTGCTGAATCCGCGGGCCTGGGGCATGCGTGAGTGGTTCATCCTCACGTACCTGATGGGCGCGGTCTTCGTGGCCGGCCAGGTGACGGAGTACACCGGGCTGGTGCAGGAGGGCCTGACGATCTCGTCCAACGCGTACGGATCGGTCTTCTACCTGGCCACCGGGTTCCACGCTCTGCACGTGACCGGCGGCCTCATCGCTTTCATGTTCGTCCTGGCCAGGACGTACATGGCTCGTAAGTTCACCCACGAACAGGCCGTCTCGGCGATCGTCGTGTCGTACTACTGGCACTTCGTCGACGTGGTCTGGATCGCCCTGTTCGCGACCATCTACCTGCTCAAATGAGTGAGAAGAGACAACCCTTGTCACCGGCGCGCTTTTTCTCCGCGCGACGACGCCACCGGTCCGCCGGCCTCGTCGTGCTCCTGTTCGGCCTCCTGGCAGTCGGCTCGGCGTACGCCGCCTTCGCCCCTGACAACGCGGTTGCGGACAACTCGCCCCAGTCCCAGCAGATCGAGGAGGGCAAGAAGCTCTTCTCGGTCGGTTGCTCCAGCTGCCACGGCCTGGCGGCCGAGGGCGGCGGGAACGGCGCGGGCAAGATGGCCGGCCCGTCGCTGATCGGCGTCGGCGCGGCCGCGGTCGACTTCCAGGTCGGTACCGGCCGGATGCCGGCGATGCAGCCGGGAGCGCAGATCCCGCGCAAGCAACCGGCGTACTCGCAGGAGGAGATCGAGGCCCTGGCCGCGTACGTCGCCTCGCTCGCCCCCGGCCCGGCCGTTCCGGCCTCGGAGTCGTACGACGTGAGCAAGGCCACCGACGAGCAGATCACCCGGGGCGGCGAGCTGTTCCGCACCAACTGCACGGCGTGCCACAACTTCGCCGGCCGCGGCGGCGCACTGCCGAACGGCAAGTACGCCCCGTCGCTGATGGGCGTGGACCCCAAGCACATCTATGAAGCCATGCTGACCGGCCCGCAGCAGATGCCGGTGTTCTCCGACCAGGTGATGCAGCCGGAGGACAAGCGCGACATCATCGCGTACCTGAAGACACTGCAGAATCAGAAGGACCCGGGCGGCTTCGGCCTCGGCCGGCTCGGCCCGGTCTCCGAGGGCCTGTGGGGCTGGTTCGTCGGAATCGGCCTGCTGGTCTGTGTAGCGGTCTGGATCGGCGCCAAGGGCGCCAAGGCCAAGGGAGCGAAGGGCAAGTGAGCGACGACAACCTGCCGGTGAAGGCGGAGGACGAGGAGCACGGCGCCGTCGAGGTGGCAGAGCCGATCCCGGACCCGGGCCTGGAGCCGCACGAGCCGCGGATCACCGACATCGACAGCAAGGCCGCCGACCGCGTCGAGCGCCAGGTGTCGTCGATGTTCGGTCTGGCGACGCTGCTGGTGCTGGGCGCCTGCGTGGCGTACTTCGCCATTCCGCGGGACTCCTACATCCAGTTCGGCCCGCTGTCCGGCAACGCGAACAACATGACCATCGGCCTGTGCATCGGGCTCGCGCTGTTCCTGATCGGTGCGGGCGCGATCCAGTGGGCCAAGAAGCTGATGGTCGACGAGGAGATCTCCGAGGAGCGCCACGACGCGCACTCCTCGCCGCAGCAGATCGC
>DASSDE010000762.1:0-4812 GCA_035697365.1 Kribbella sp.
CGTGAGGGGGAGTCAGGAACTGCCGCCGTCGTACCTGTAGCTGGGGCGTGGATACCCCGGGAAGGAACGCGTGCGTATGCCTGCGAAGCTGCTGTTGCTGTCCACCGCCGACACGGACCTGCTGGCTGCCGCACAGGCCGCTGCCGGGTGGAAGGTGGCGAACCCGGCACGGCTGGATCTCGCCGAGCTCGGTCCGCTGCTCGATGAAGCAGACGTGGTCGTCGTGCGGCTGCTCGGCGGCAAGCGCGCCTGGGAGGAAGGCCTCGACGCGGTTCTCGCCTCGGGCAGGCCGGCCGTGGTCGTCAGTGGTGAGGCGGCGCCGGATGCCGAGCTGATGTCGCTGTCGACCGTTCCGGCGGGCGCGGTGACCGAGGCCCTCGCGTATCTCCGCGAGGGTGGAGCGGACAACCTGCGCAACCTGGCCGGGTTCCTGCGCGACACGCTGCTGCTCACCGGCGACGAGTTCGAGCCGCCGCGTGCGCTGCCGGCCTACGGCGTCCGTGGCGAGTTCGTCGAGGACGACCGGCCGGTGGTCGGGATCGTCTACTACCGCGCACACGAGATCTCGGGGAACACTGCCTTCGTCGACGTACTGGCTGCCGCCGTTGCCGACGCTGGAGCGCAGCCGTTGCCGGTGTACTGCGGGACGCTCCGCGGGCTCGACCCGACCTCACCTGACAACGCCGGGCTGTTCGATCTGCTCCGCAAGTGCGACGTACTCGTGACGACGCTCCTCGCCGCGGGCGGATCCGTAGCGGCGAACGCGAGCGCCGGCGGTGCAGACGACGCGTGGGACGCCGGTGCTCTGGCGTCGCTGGACATCCCGTTGCTCCAGGGACTCGCGCTGACCTCGACGCGCGAGCAGTGGGTGGAGAGCGACGCGGCAGTCAGCCCGCTCGACGCGGCGACGCAGGTCGCGATCCCGGAGTTCGACGGGCGGCTGATCTCGGTGCCGTTCTCCTTCAAGTCATACGACGCCGACGGGCTCGCCCGGTACGTACCGGATCCGGAACGCTGCGCCCGGCTCGCCGGGATCGCGGTCGCGCACGCGCGGTTGCGCCACGTACCGGCCGCCGAGAAGCGGATCGCGCTGGTGCTGTCGTCGTACCCGACGAAGCACGCGCGGATCGGGAACGCGGTCGGTCTCGACACCCCCGCGTCGGCGATCGTCCTGCTCGGGCAGCTGAAGGACGCGGGCTACGACGTCGGCGACCTGGAGCCAGGCGAACTGGAAGGCGACGGGCTGATCCACCAGCTGATCGCGGCCGGCGGGCACGACGTCGACTGGCTCACCGACGAGCAGCTCGAGAACGCGGTCGCCAAGGTCCCGCTGTCCACCTACGCCGGCT
Organism: Kribbella sp.; assembly: GCA_035697365.1. Classification (GTDB taxonomy): domain Bacteria; phylum Actinomycetota; class Actinomycetes; order Propionibacteriales; family Kribbellaceae; genus Kribbella. The sequence continues at coordinate 1,350 of DASSDE010000762.1, forward strand.
GGTTCTCCCGGACGCCGGAATCGTTGCAGGAGGCAATGATCGAGGCGTGGGGCGAGGCGCCCGGCTCGTTGTACGTCGACACCTCCGGCGACGAGCCGGCGATCGCGCTCGCGGCGCTCCGGTTCGGGAATGTGGTGCTGATGATCCAGCCGCCGCGGGGTTTCGGCGAGAACCCGGTCGCGATCTACCACGATCCGGCCCTGGCCCCGTCACACCACTACCTCGCGGCGTACCGGTGGCTGGAGGCAGGCGTCGAGGACGGTGGCTTCGGCGCGCAGGCCGTCGTCCACCTCGGCAAGCACGGGACGCTGGAATGGCTGCCGGGCAAGGGGATCGGCCTGGCTGCCGACTGCGCACCGGACGCAGTGCTCGGGAACCTGCCGATGATCTACCCGTTCATCGTGAACGACCCGGGCGAGGGGACGCAGGCCAAGCGGCGCGCGCACGCGACGGTCGTCGACCACCTCGTGCCGCCGATGGCGCGCGCCGAGACGTACGGAGACATGGCGAAGCTGGAGTACCTGCTCGACGAGTACGCGACCGTCTCCGCGCTGGACCCGGAGAAGGTGCCGACGCTGCGCGCGCAGATCTGGACGCTGATCCAGGCGGCGCAGCTGCACCACGACCTGCACACGGCGGACAAGCCTTCGGACGACGAGTTCGACGAGTTCGTACTGCACCTGGACGGGTATCTGTGCGAGATCAAGGACGTGCAGATCCGCGACGGGCTGCACGTACTGGGCGGCGCGCCGACCGGTGAGGCGCGAGTGAATCTGGTGCTCGCCGTACTACGCGCCCGGCAACTGTGGGGCGGCTCGTACTCGATCTCCGGGCTGCGAGCGGCGCTCGGGAACACGTTCGGTGTCGACGAAGCCGCGCTGCTCGCGGACCCGGGTCGTGCGGTGCCCGAGCTCGCGGACCTCGCGACACTGGCCGATCTGCCGGCCGTGACCGGCGCGGACGGGGTCGACCTGCTGGAGTCGGTCGCGCGGAAGCTCGTCGTCGGGATGGAGACGATGAGCTGGGACGCGACGAAGGTTCCGGTGGTGATCGCCGAGGTGCTGGGCCGGGACTCCGACGAGGTCGCGGCGTCCCTCACGTTCGCCGCGACCGAGGTTGTTCCGCGGCTCGAACGCACCGGCGACGAACTCGCGAACGTGCTCCGGGCACTCGACGGACGGTTCGTGGAAGCCGGACCGTCCGGATCCCCGACCCGCGGTCTGGTGAACGTGCTGCCGACCGGGCGGAACTTCTACGCCGTCGATCCGAAGGCGATCCCCAGCCGGAACGCGTGGGACGTGGGCGTCGCGCTCGCCGACTCGCTGATCGCCCGGCATCGGACCGAGACCGGCGAGTACCCGCGGTCCGTCGGCCTGACTGTTTGGGGCACGTCGGCGATGCGTACCCAGGGCGACGACCTGGCCGAGGTGTTGTGGCTGCTCGGCTGCCGCCCGGTCTGGGACGAGGCGTCGCGCCGCGTGACCAGCTTCGAAGTGGTCGGCCTGGGCGAGCTCGGCCGGCCGCGGATCGACGTCACGATCCGGATCTCCGGGTTCTTCCGGGACGCGTTCCCGCACGTGGTCGCGCTGCTCGACGAGGCCGTACGGACGGTCGCCGCCCTCGACGAGTCGCCCGACGACAACTACCTGAAGGCCCACGTCGACGCGGACGTTGCTGCCGGCAACGACGTACGGCAGTCCACGGCCCGGGTCTTCGGCTCCAAACCCGGCTCGTACGGCGCCGGCCTGCTACCGCTCGTCGACGCGCGCAACTGGCGCACGGACGCGGAGCTGGCCGAGGTGTACGCGGTGTGGGGCGGGTACGCGTACGGCAAGGATCTCGACGGCGCCGAGGCGCGTGGGTCGATGGAACGCGCGTACGCCCGGATCCAGGTCGCCGCGAAGAACGCCGACACCCGCGAGCACGACATCATGGACTCCGACGACTACTTCCAGTACCACGGCGGCATGATCGCGATGGTGCGGCACCTGACCGGCTCGAACCCGAACGCGTACGTCGGCGACTCCGCCGTCCCGGCACAGGTGCGCACGCGGACCCTCGACGAGGAAGCGAAGCGGGTGTTCCGCGCGCGGGTGGTGAACCCGCGGTGGATGGCGGCGATGCGGCGGCACGGGTACAAGGGCGCGTTCGAGATGGCGGCGACCGTCGACTACCTCTTCGGGTACGACGCGACCGCGGGCGTGGTGGACGACTGGATGTACGAGTCGCTGACCAACGAGTACGTGGCCGACGCCGAGATGGCCGAGTTCTTCCGCAGGTCGAACCCGTGGGCGCGGCACGGGATCGCGGAACGGCTGCTCGAGGCGGCCCAGCGCGGCCTCTGGGCGGAGCCGTCCGACGCAGCGCTGGAGACGCTGCGGGACGCAGTCCTTGAGACGGAGGGTGACATCGAGGACCGCGGCTGATTGGGTGGACGCATGCCCCCTCCGAAGCTCCGGGTCCTGATCACCAACGACGACGGTTATCTGGCGCCCGGGATTCGGGCCCTCGCACCGGCGATCGCCGAGCTCGGTCACGACGTCAGCGTGGTCGCGCCGCTGCTCGACGAGAGCGGGGTCGGCTCCGCCCGCGCCGGGATGGTCGGACGGGCGGTCCGGACGGCCGTCGACGAGGAGCACGGCGTCACGTACACCGGCATCGAGGGGACGCCCGCACTGGCGGTGACGATGGCCTGCGTCGGCGCGTTCGGCCCGCCGCCGGACCTGGTGCTGTCCGGGATCAACCGCGGGCTGAACATCGGCATCTCGATCTTCCACTCCGGCACCGTCGCGGCCGCACTGACCGCCGCGGAACTGGGGCTGTCCGCGGTTGCCGTCAGCATGGACGCCGACGACCCGCAGCACTGGCCGACCGCGGCGACCGTCGCCGTGGAGGCGCTCGACTGGATCCGCGACGAGCCGGCCGGTACGGTGCTCAGCCTCAACGTGCCCGACCGCCCGCTGGACCAGCTGGCCGGCGTCCGGCACGCGTCGCTGGCGGTGCCACGGCGTACCCGCCTGGTCGGCACCCAGGCCCCGACCGGCGAGCCGATGGTCATCGTCGAGCGCCCCGGCACCCCGCCCGTCCCCGGCACCGACGAGGCCCTCCTGGCCGAAGGCTTCGTCACCGTCACCCCCATCGTCGGCATCCGCGAAGTCCCCGACGACACCGCCGCCACCATCCTCGCCAAGCGCCTCACCCGCTGAAGGCTGCAAGCTCGACAGGAGGTATACGCCCACTGCCGATCGCCGCAGGCGGGGCGCTGCAGGCCATGCCTGCGCAGTGGGGTACATGTCCTGTCGAGCTTGCCCGGCGTGGACGTGAGCCTGGTCGCGGACGGCGCGGTCGGCGTGTGCCATGATCGGGCGGACGGTTGTGGAGGAACACCGGTGATCGGCTGTGGCCGAGAGTCCGGGGCGGTCCCGCCACTGTGACCGGGGAGTGGTTCCCGGAAGCCAGGACA
>DASSDE010000763.1:0-7476 GCA_035697365.1 Kribbella sp.
GATTGCTGCCGGCGCTGGCTGAGGATGCCAGCCAGGCATGCAGGCCGACCGGGTCTCGCCGCTCCAGCTCGTCCAGACATCGTTGCCGGGCCATCACCACCCGGAGCCGGGCCTCGTTCGTCGGTGCACTGTGCAACGCCGCGTAGCTGGCCAGCCATTCACGGCACAGCTGGTCCGTACTGACAGTTGCCTGCGGCATCGGCCTGTCCTGGCCGCCGGCCAGTCGTCCGCCGTACCAACCGATCGCGCGCGGTGACGCCACCAACAGCAGGCCCAGTACGCCGAAAGCAGCAAACCCAAGGAGCTTGAGCAGGACCGCACCCGCGACGATCGTCAAGTAGGCGGTGATCGCAAGCTTCAGGACATGCAGCCGGCGGACCCGCGACCCCTCGGCGACCCCGGTCGCGATCGCCAGCATCAACCCGAACGGCACCACCAGACACGCGAGCACGATCCAGAGCGCGACCGGCAGCACGACGACCGCAGCCGCCAGCAGAACGGCGCAGACGCTACCGGTGAGGACGTTCCAGATGCAGCGGTAGGTTCGCATCGCGGGTCACGCGCGACCGCGCATCCGGTTCGCGCCGGCCCGACAACCCGCGAACGCTCCGTGGTTCTCGCCGGCATCAACCTCACACGCCGCCATCGCCGTCCTCCCAGGTCGAGATCGTGCTTCCGCAGTACCCGCTGCCGAGCGGCTTAAGCACGCTCGAGCGAAGGAGCCCGTGCTGAAGGGTCGGTCCATCCCGACAGCAGTTGACCGGCGAAGAGATCGTCGACGGTCAGCGCGCAGCGCGCCCCGAACAGTACGTCCCCGAGCGCCTCCGGATGCTCCTGTACGTAGGAGCCGCACAGGTCGTGCGCCGCGATCTGCTCGTGCACCGCATCGGCCTCGATGTGCTCGGTGAAGTAGCGCGCCTGCTCCTCCGAGGCACCCAGCCGGATCGCACCCGTCGCGTACTGCCGGTTCGGCAATGTCGACGTCATCTCGAGAGCCGCGAGATGACCGAGGAGCGCGGCGGTCCACCGGCTGTGCAGCGCGAACACCGACATCACGTTCGACACCGCCAAGGTGACGGCCGGTACGTCGGGAACGTAGTGACCGTAACCGTCGTCCAGCCCGAGCCAGCGCATGGTCGTACGGAACAGCTCCGAATGCATCCGCTCGCACCGGCCCCCGCCGTACTCGTCGGCCTCGATCTCGACCAGCGCGGCCTTGGCGGCGCCGCCGAGGCGCGGGATACCGAAGCTGTGCGGGTCGGCCTCCTTGAGCTGGTACACGGAGCGGTTCAGCACGAACTCGCGAAACTGCGCGCGGTTCGCATGCCGGCGTAGGTACGGCGCGAGTCGCGGACCCTCGGCGCGGTCGATCATGGCGCGGAGCTGCACCGCGACCGGCCGCGTGTCCGGAGCAACCCGGCAGTCCGCCTCCAGCCAGGCGAGCCACGGTTCCTCGAGCCGCGTGCGGAACGCGATGACGTCCGGATCCCATTGGTACGCGGGGTCTACGTCATCGAAGCCGCGGTACTGCAGCTCGTTGGCGATCCACAACGCCAGCTGCAGATCCCCATCGAGGTACGGTCGGCAGGACGCCTTGACCGCGGGATGCGGCGCGCCGTGGTCGCTGTGTGTCAGACGATCGCGCAGCCAATGGCTGAGCGGACCCCGTGGTGATGGTAGCTGCATGCCGTTCCGGTACCCCGGAATCAACCTCGTAGCTGCGTTCACCCGTGGGTACCGAGGAAGCATGACCGAGATCCGCGCTTACCCGGACGGCCCGCTCCTCGTACGCGGCGAGTTCGACCTCCTCGACGAGAACGGCGAGCCGATTCCGGCGTCACGCCGTACTGTCGCCCTCTGCCGCTGCGGCCGCACCGCTATCCCGCCGCTGTGCGACGGCACCCACACCCTGCCCGTCAACCGACCGCACCCTCAGTCGGCGAAGACGTCCGCAAGCCAGGGCACGACCCGCTCCGCGCCGAGCGCTCGAAGGTGATCCACAGGCGGGTGCTCGACCAATGCGCGTACGTCGTCCAGCCCACCCGGCGCGTACTCCTCCGCATCGTCGATGAGCTCGTGCAGGCACCCGCGGGTGCGGCGGACGGCGCCGCTGCGTAGATCGAGAAGCTCGCCCCGAACGCCGTCCCGTAGGGCAGACCAACGGTTCTCCGCGATTCGCCAGGACGGTGCCGGAGCGGGAAGCTCACCGCGCCGATGCCGCTCCGTGAGCCGCGCAGCAAGCGCGTACACGAACCGCACAAGCGCGCTCGTCCGCTCCGTCGTCGCCTGTACGTCGGGCACGCGGAGCTCGAGGGTCCCGTACCGCAGATGTGGGCGGAGCTCCCACCACCACTCCGACGGATCGTCGACGGCGCGCCCGCGAACGGCCCATGTCAGGTCCTCCGCGAACTGCTCCCAGGACGTGATGATCGGCGGCACTCCTTGCCGCGGCAGCTGCGCCGCGATCACCGGGCGTACCGAGCACAGTCCGCTGTCCCGGCCGGCCAGGAAGGGTGCGGCACCTGCCAGTGCCGCCAGCTCCGGAAGCAGGTCTCGCAACGCGTGGTAGACGGCCAAGGTGCAGTCGGCGTCGCCGAAGGCCAGATGGATCTGCAACGACGAGACCAACTGGCGCTGGATCACCTCGCGGTACCGGTTGTCGAGGCCGGCCGCTCGTGCCGTCGCCGACAACTCCACGGGCCCGTCGACGAGCGGATGAACCGGTGCCGCGATCACCGCCAGGCCGGGGTCGCACGCGGCCGCCAGCAAAGCTCGGCACCGGCGCAGCTCCGCAACGGCCGCGACCGGATCCTTGTGAACCGAGGTCGCGATCTCGAGCTGGCAGGCGGGCAGTTCGAGCTTCACCCGCAGGTCGTCGACCACCTGCACGAGGCCGGCCGCGCTCGCGGGCAGCCAGCTGTCGTGGTGCACCACCAGCAGCTCCTCCTCGAGGCCGACAGTGCCCGCCGACGTACCGGCGAACAGCGACCGGAGACGCTCGGCGGACAGGCAGTCAATGCTGGTCACCCCAACCACCTACTCTCGGCTGTTCCCGGCAGGATCGACTCAGGGTTGGAGGAGGACCTTCACCGCACCGTCGCGCTTGTGCTGGAACATCTCGTACGCACCCGGGCCGTCGGCCAACGGCAGCCGATGGGTCGCGAAGCTGTCGACCTGCAAAGGATCGTCGTCGGTCAGCAGCGGGAGGATCTGGTCGCTCCAGCGACGTACGTTCGCCTGGCCCATCCGCAGCTGGATCTGCTTGTCGAACATCGTCAGCAGCGGCAACGGGTCCGCTGCACCGCCGTACACACCGACGAGGGAGACGGTGCCGCCGCGGCGAACGATGTCGACCGCGGCCTGCAGGGCGGCCAGCCGATCGACGCCGGCCTTCTGCATGAAGGCGCGCTGGACGGCACTCGGCAGCAGTCCGGCGGCCTGCTGCCCCAGGCGTGCCACCGGCGAACCGTGAGCTTCCATGCCGACCGCATCGATCACCGAGTCCGGCCCACGGCCGTCGGTGAGGTCCCGGATCCGGTCAGCGAGGCCAGCGCCGTACTCGAGTGTCTCGACACCGCACTCCCGGGCTCGCTGCAACCGCTCGGGCACCAGATCCACACCGAGCACCCGGTGGCCGCGATGCAACGCGATCCGGCAAGCCATGTCGCCGATCGGCCCGAGGCCGAGGACGACCACGGTGCCGCCGTCCGGAATCCCGGCGTACTCGACCGCCTGCCAGGCCGTCGGCAGTACGTCGGACAAGTAGACGAACCGATCGTCCGGCGGACCCTCCGGCACCTTGATCGGGCCGTACTGCGCCTGCGGCACCCGAACGTACTCCGCCTGCCCGCCCGGGACCTGGCCGTACAGCTTCGTATAGCCGAACAACGCCGCACCCATCCCCGGGTCGCGGACCTGGGTCGTCTCGCACTGCGTCTGCAAGCCCTGGGCGCACATGAAGCAGCAGCCGCACGCGATGTTGAACGGTACGACGACCCGGTCGCCCGGTTTGAGCCCCGGGACCGCGGTGCCGGTCTCCTCCACGATGCCCATCGCCTCGTGTCCCAGCACGTCGCCGGCGTCCAGGAACGGTGTCAGCACCTCGTACAGGTGCAGGTCGGAACCGCAGATCCCGGTCGAGGTCACCCTCACGATCGCGTCCGTCGGCTCCTGGATCCGGGGGTCCGGGACGTCGGCGTACTCGATCTTCCGTTTACCTTGCCACGTCAACGCCTTCACGAGTCCTCCACCGCAGTCGGTCACCAGGTCAGCGGTCGGTACCCACACCCCGCGGCCCTACTCGAACGATCTCGCCCATCAGGCGTCCGGTGTCGAAGAGACCGTCCAAGCCGAGGTGGATGCCCGGAAGTAGCCGTCATCTCCCCGGCCGCTGAGGTCCGGATCGAGGGCGGTGATCGGTCGTCGAATCGGCTGCGGCCTGCCGCAGTTTTCGGTCGGCCGCGCGGCGCTTCTCCTCGGGCGTGCTGAGCTGGCGCAGGCTGAAGCGCCGCGTCCGCGTGAGCAGCAGAGTTCCGCCGCCGATCACGACCAGCACCGCCGCGACGCCGACCACGATCCAGACCGCGCCCCGGTAGTCCCGCGGGCTCGCGTTCGCGGAACCCGGCGGATCCGGCGCGGGCGAGCCCGACCCCACCGAGGGCGACGGCGACGGCTGAGCGCTAGCTGAGGCGGCCGCAACAGGCGTCAGTGACACAGCCACGGCCGCGATCGCGGCAACGACTCCCCAGATTCTGCCCATCATCACTTTCCGGTGCCCCCGGCGCAGGCCGGCAAACGATCCGCCGTCCCGCGGGACGTACGCGTCCGGTCACGCGACCGGTACGTCGGTGACGACCGCGTAATGGTCCGACGGCGGGCGCCCGTGATCCTCGTCGAGCCCGGCCAGGCGCGAACCGCTGGGGGTCAGTCCCCGGCCGGCCAGCACGTAGTCGATCCGATGATCCTCGAGCCACTCGCCGGCGCCCAGATACGGGTTGCGGGAGCTGTAGGTCACCCCGTCGTACGTGTCCGGCTGCCAGCAGTCGTCGAGTACGGCAAGCAACGGCTCGAGCTCCGGACGGCCGGGCGGTGCGTTCAGATCGCCGGCCACGATCACGGGGTCGCCGCCGGCCCGCAGCTCAGACACCAGTGCCGCAAGCGAGCTTGCCTGCGCGAAACGCTCGCGCTGATGGTCCTCTTCCCAGTCCAGGCAGCTGGTGACGAAGTGCAGACGGCTCGTTCCCAGCCGGATCTCCGCCCGCAGCGCGACGGTGCCGGTCGACAACGTGTGCCGCTCCACGTTGCGCAAGGGAAACCGGCTCAGGATCCCGAGCCCCAGCCGGACGCCGGGATCCGGGTCCCGCGGCATCCGCGACGGCGCGAACGCCGAAGCCATGCCGAGCTCCAACCCCAGCAGACCGGTCTGCGCCTGTCCGGCACTGCACCAGGTCTCCTGCAGGGCAACGAAATCCGGTCGTTGCCCACGTACCGTTTCGGCAATCGCGCGCTGTCGTCGTAACCAACGGTCGCCGAATCGTCCCCAGACGTTCCACGTCATGAACCTCACTGGCATCCACCTTCCTCGTACGCACCTCCGGTACCCGCCGCGAGCTGCCAACACGCCGCTGTGTGCAACAAGCACGCGCGGGCACTCGTCCGGTGGAGACGCTCTCAGGTGTCGGTGTTGCCGGGTTGATGGCGCAGGTTGGTGACGGCGAGGACGTGCTGGGCCGGGGTGCCAGGCGGCGCGATCAGGACCAGGTGGTGGTCGCTGTCCTCCGCGCGGCGCAGCGCCGCGGCCAGGACCTGAACCCCGGCGCTTGCCAGCTGGGTCACCTCGGTCAGATCGATGGTCAGCGCAGTGGTGGTGTGCCGGGCCGCGGCGCGCAGCGCGTGGTCGAAGTCGCGTGCGGTACTGATGTCGATCGGCCCGGACACCACCAGCGTCCGTCCGAGCATCTGGCCGCGGTACTCGACCGGCTCGGCCGGCCGCGGCCGGCCGGCGCCCATGGTGGTGGGCTTGGTGAGCGCGAGCCGCGCGGTCGCGGTCGTACCGTCGGCGGTCTGGTCGAAAGTCAGCTCGTCGGTCAGAGCACCGGCCAGCCCGAGCCCTCGGCCGCGCCCTGCCACCGGGTCCGCGGATGATTCGGCAGATTCGGCAGCCGGCGCGAGGTCTTTCCATCGCCCGTGATCGCGCACCAGGATCTCGAGGTCGCCGTCCGCGGTGAGTGTCGCAGTCAGCGCGAGCTCACCGGTGGCGCCGTGGCCGTACGCATGCTCGACGACGTTGCTGGTCAGCTCCAGGACCGCAGTCCCGGTCGCGATCAGGACCACGGTCTCGGGGTCGAGCGCACGCAGCCAGCGCTCCAGGTCGTCACGCCACTGCGCGACAGTCCCGACAGTCGCTGGACCGGTCCGGGCAAAGCCTTCGACGGGAAGGCGCCGGTGTGCCGCCAACACGGTGATGTCGTCGGTGTGGCCGGTCGCCCGGGTCAGGATCTCCAGCACCTGCTCGGTGACTCGCTCGGCCGGCTGCTGCGGCGTGATCTGGAACGCTCCGCCGGCGGCGGCGTCCGCGGTGGCCTTCAGCAGCTCGACGGTTGCCTGGGCCGGGGTACGTTGTGGACGTTCGATGAGGCCGTCGGTGTAGAGCAGCAAGACGTCGTCGACGTCGAGACGATCGCGGCCGAGTACGTACCGGCCGGGAGCGCCGAGCGGGCTCCCGCCGGACGGCTCCAGGTAACGGGCCTGGCCGATCGTCGAAGCGATCAGCGGCGGCGGGTGCCCGGCCGTGCAGTAGACCAGGCTCCCGGTCGCGGGATCGAGCAGTACGACGCAGACCGTGGCCGCCTGAGCGCCCGGGACGCGGGCCGCGAACCGTTCCAGCCGCGTCACTGCCTGATCCGGCGCGGCGCCCTCCAGCAGGTACGCCGCGAGCGCCGACCGCAGCTGCCCCATCACCGCAGAGGCCGGCACACCGTGCCCCACCACGTCGCCGACGATCAACCCGACCCGCCCGTCGTCCAGTACGACGGTGTCGAACCAGTCGCCGCCGGCGGCGGTGTCGGACTCGGCCAGCAGATGCCGCGCCGACAGGTCCAGCTGTGGCAGGACGGGCAGTCTGGTCGGCAGCAGTGCTCGCTGGAGCGTGGTCACCGTGTCGCAGGCCTGCTCGTACTGGCTGCGCAGCTCAGCGGTGGCGACCTCGACGATCCGGCGGGATTTCACCTCTTCGGTGACGTCCTGGGCGGATCCGACCAGTCCGCGCATCGAGCCGTCGTCGTAGCGCCATGGCGCGTAGGTGAAGTTCACGAAGTACTCCTGCGGCACGCCGTCCGCGTCGGGTAGCTGCACCCGCCTTTCCCTGGCGACGAACGGAACTCCGGTCTCGTACACCTCGTGGAACCGGTCGAGGATTTGCTCGTCGGTCAGCTCCGGCAGCGCCTCCTCGACCCGGCGGCCCAGCATCCGTCCACC
>DASSDE010000764.1:0-14776 GCA_035697365.1 Kribbella sp.
CGGCATGATGACCGAGGCCGTCGTCACGCCCTGGATCTCCGACCGGGACCTTGCGCTGCAGAACGTTCGCTACGTGTTGGGGGCCGCCGGCAACCTTCACGAGGACTTCCGGCCGGAGCCTCGAGGCTTCATCGCACAGCGTGCCCGGCAGGTGCTGGGGGAGTCGGTGGAGCTGCTCGACCGGATCGTCGACGACGGTCTGCTGAACGCGATCGGCGACGGCACGTTCGGGTTGATGAAACGCCCGCAGGACGCCGGCCGCGGCCTGGAAGGCGTCGCGCGGAAGTCGTCGGCGTACTACAACCCGGCGATCGAGCTGCTCGAGGAGGGCATCCAGTGAGCATCATCCGGCCGTACGGGGACACCACCGGGGACGGGATGGTGCAGCTGTCGTTCACGCTGCCCGTCCCGCACGACAAGCGGGCCGAGGGCGCCGCGGTACAGCTGGCCAACAAGATGGGCATGGACCCGGCACTGGTCGTGCACTCGAAGCCGATCGGCCCGGACTTCACGTTCTTCGTGGTCTACGGACCGGTGAACCACCTGGTGGACACGTCCAAGGTCGAGGTGATCGAACGCGACTACCCGTTGCTGTCGCCGAAGGAGGTGAACCTCGCGATCCGCAAGGGACTGCGCCGGCGGCTGACGGTGGTCGGCGCCTGCATCGGAACCGACGCGCACACGGTCGGGATCGACGCGATCCTGAACATCAAGGGTTTCGCGGGGGAGAAGGGTCTCGAGTACTACCGCGAGGTCAAGGTCGTGAACCTCGGCGCACAGGTTGCCGTACCGGAGCTGGTCCGCCGCGCGCGGTCCGAGAAGGCCGACGCGATCCTGGTGTCGCAGGTGGTGACGCAGCGCGAGGCGCACATGCTCAACACCAAGGAGATGTCCGCGGCGTTCCGCGAGGCGTACTCCGAGGACGCCCGGCCGGTACTGGTTGCCGGCGGCCCCCGTTTCACCGAGCAGATGGCCGGCGAGCTCGGTGTGGACCGCGTGTTCGGCCGGGGGACCACTCCGGGCGAGGTGGCGAGCTACCTCGTCGACGCGCTGGTGACCAAACGCCACCCGCAGAGGAAGAGCGCATAAAGGTGTCAAAGGCAACTATTGGCTTGACCGTCAAGCATCGCCGGTACGTCCCGTACAGCCACGCGCACTACGCCGGGAACCTGGTCGACGGCGCGTACGTGCTGGCGCTGTTCGGGGACGTGGCCACCGAGGTCTGTATCCAGGCCGACGGGGACGAGGGCCTGTTCGCGTCGTACTCCGACGTGCAGTTCCTGCAGCCGCTGCGGGCCGGCGACGTGGTCGAGGTCCAGGCCACGATCACCCGGGTCGGGAACCGCAGCCGGGACCTCGACTTCAGCGCGTACGTCGTCTGCCGCGGACGTCCGGACCAATCTGCATCGGCGGCCGAAGTACTCGACGTACCGCTGGAGATCACCAGGGCCAAGGGCACCGTTGTCGTTCCGGTTGGGTGACAGATGGTTGCCCTGGGTAACGATCACATGGAGTACCGATCTCGCTCTGTAACGTGACTTGATTGAAGATTCCTCGTCTTCCCTTGCAGGGCAGGCGATAGTGTTACAACGGGTTCAAAGAGCCCGGGGAGAGGTTGACACCGTCGCCGCCAGCGAGCATCGTTTTGGGGGTCGTCATATCCCGTTTGTTCAACGGTCACATGAAGTTCGGCCGCCGGATGATCCCGCGACGCTGACCAGGTCAAAGCCAGGCTTGAGTCGACGGGGGCTGAGATCGCCGGCGGTAAGCCCCCCGCGGGGCAGAGGTGGAAGAGGCTCGGCGGCCAGTAGACAACAGCCGGGCGGTGCGCAGCCAGCGCATCGGCGGTTGGTCCGAAGGCACGCCGAGCCTCTTTCCTCTTTTCCCGGGCCAATTCACTGAGCCCCTTTCAGTTCCTCGCACTCTGCGGCGGCCCCTTCACGATGCGCGATCGCCGCCGATCGGCTACCGACCGGATACATTTGCGTGTTCGGGACGTTGTACGGTCGTGCGACCGGCGGATGCCGGCGCGTGAGGACAAGGGGTTGCCGCGTGGACCGGTTGAAGGCGCTGGGGCGGCTGCTGCCGCGGGTGGCGGTGGCCGTGGCTGCCGGGGTACTGCTCGGCTTCGCGTTCGAGCCGCACGACCTTCCGTGGCTGACCATCGTCGCCGTACCGCTCTTCCTGGCCGCCCTGCACGGGATCTCGATGAAGGCCGGGTTCCTGGTCGGCGCCGGCTTCGGCATCGCGTACTACGCCGTCCTGGTCCCGTGGCTGAGTGTGATCGGCGGCGACGCAGCGATCGCGCTGGCAATCCTCGAGGGCCTGTTCTACGCGGTCTTCGGACTCTTCGCGACGCAGGTGCTGAAGGTGCGGCTGTGGCCACTGTGGATCCCGTGCCTGTGGGTCGCCACCGAATTCGCGACCGCCTCGGTGCCGTTCGGTGGCTTCCCGTGGGGACGGCTCGCCTGGGCGTTCTCCGACGCACCCCTGGGCCGGCTGGCGGCGTACATCGGCATCCCCGGCCTGAGCTTCGTCGTCGCGTTCATCGGCGTCCTCGTCTACGCCGTGCTGCGCCGGGGAACCGCTCTCCGGCTGCGCGCCGTGGCGCTCGTCGCCGGCCTGGCGATCGTGTTCGGCAGTGCGCTGATCCACCTCTCGCTCGCCGGCAACGGGAAGTCCGTGACAGCCGCGATGGTGCAGGGCAACGTGCCGGGCAAGGGGCTGGAGTTCCTCGGCCGGGCCCGGACCGTGACCCGCAACCACCTGAAGGCGACGCTGGAGCTCGAGCAACGCGTGCAGGCCGGTACGGAGAAGAAACCGGACCTGGTGATCTGGCCGGAGAACTCGACCGACATCGACCCGTACAAGGACGACGAGACCCGGGCCGACATCGAGGAGGCCGTGCACGCGGTCGACGTGCCGATCCTGGTCGGCGCGGTCACCGAAGGCCCCGGCGAGAACGAGCGGCAGACCACGGGCATCGTGTGGGACCCGCAGACCGGCCCGGGACAGCGCTACGCGAAGCGGCACCCGGTGCCGTTCGGTGAGTACATCCCCTTCCGCGACCAGCTGCTGCCCTACATCCACCGGCTGGAGATGATCGGCGCGCAGACCGTGCCGGGCGTCGGTCCGGGGGTGATGCCGATCCGCGGCGTCACGTACGGCGACGTGATCTGCTTCGAGCTCGCGTACGACAACGTCATCCAGGACGTGGTGAAGGGCGGCGCGCAGGTCCTGATCGTGCAGACCAACAACGCGACGTACGGCGGCACCGGTCAGCCCGAGCAGCAGTTCGCGATCACCCGGATGCGGGCGATCGAGACCGGGCGGACCGTGCTGATCGCCTCGACGAGCGGCATCTCCGGCGTGATCCGGCCGGACGGCACGGTCGAGCACAAGTCGGCGCAGTTCGTGCCGGACGTGTACGTCGCCTCGGTGCCGCTCCAGGACGGCCACACGCTCGCCACCACCATCGGCCCCTGGCCGCAGCGCGTGCTGACCTTGATCGGGCTGCTGGGCCTCGTGCTCGCCCTGATCGAGCGCCGCCGACGTCGTGGGGACCGGACGCCGCCGCCTCCGGCCGCCGGGTCGGCGCAGGTCCGCGAGAAGGTTCCCGCCTGATCGGGCTGGGTTTCCCCTCCGGACCTGTAACACTAGGGAGACTCGCCGGAAGGGGTTCGAGATGCCGTGGTTGATCGCGCTGGCGCTGCTGGTCGTGCCGGTCGTGGAGATCTACGTGATCATCCAGGTCGGTCAGGCGATCGGTGGCTGGCCGACCGTCGGCCTGCTGGTCCTCGAGAGCGTCTTCGGCGCCTGGCTGGTGAAGCGTGAGGGTCGCCGCGCCTGGAAGGCCCTGCAGTCCGCCCTGGAGACCGGCAAGCTCCCCGGCCGCGAGCTCACCGACGGCGGCCTGGTCCTGATCGGCGGCACGCTCCTGCTCACCCCGGGCTTCGTCACCGACATCTTCGGCTTCTTCTTCATCCTGCCCTTCACCCGACCGATCGCCCGCCGCGTCGTCTCCCGCTTCATCAGCCGCCGCGCAAGCACCCTCACCCCACCCGCCTTCACACCCTTCATGCCGGGCGCCACCACGAACCAGCCCCGCCGCCCGTCCGGCGACGTCATCCAGGGCGAGGTCATCGACCCCGAGAAGTAGCCCGGTACGCCGCTCGCGCGGCGTCGGCGAACGAGCGCGTCAGCGGACCGGTCTCGGCCCAGGCCAGCAGGACCGGGCTGGGCGGGAGGTCCCTGACGGGCACCGCGACGAGTTCGTCGCCCAGGGCGTGGTCGGTGAGCGGCGCTAGGCCGATGGTGCCGTTCCACAGGACGGCCTGGAGGCATTCCTGGACCGCGCGGACCACGGGCCCTTCGCGCCGGGTGCCGCCGTTCCAGTACGACTGCCAGATCGGGTCCGTGCCGGCTGGGAACTGGAACCAGCGGCGGTCGGCCAGATCGGTGAGGACCAGGCTGTCGCGGGTCGCGAGTGGGTCGTCGGCACGCAGTACAGCGCCGACCGGGTCGGAGCGGAGTTCCTGTACATGCAGGCCGGTCTCGTCGAACGGGCCGCGGGTCAGGGCGATGTCGACGCGACCGGCGCGCAGCCCGCAGGTCGGATCGGTGAGGTCGGTCTCGCGGATCCGTACATCGACGTTCGGGTGCAGCTTGCGATAGGCGGCGGCGAGGCGCGAGATGTCCGGGTCGGTGCTGTCGCTGAGGATCCCGACGGTCAAGGTCGCAGCGCCCGCGGCCGCGAGTACTCGCGTCCGCACCTGCTCCGCCTGCGCGAGAAGCGTCCGCGCGTGCTGCAGGAGCGCGGCCCCGGCGGGCGTCAGGCTGACGCCGGACGCGGACCGGTGGAACAGCGCCGTGCCGAGGTCGGCCTCCAGGAGCCGGATCGCACGGCTCAGCGGCGGCTGGCTCATGTACAGGCGGGCGGCGGCGCGGCCGAAGTGCAGCTCCTCGGCGACCGCGACGAAGTACCGCAGGGTCCGCAGTTCCATCACCTGCGACGATACCCGCTGGGTATCGGCGATGCCGGAGAAGTCTTGGACGCGACGCGCCGGACGGTGCTGGGCTGAACCCATGCCAGCAGACACGCCCGAATACCCGTACGCCGATCCGGTCGTCCAACTCACCGACATCCGGGAAGTCGCCCGCGACATCGTCGTGATCCCGAACCGGAACGTCGACCTGGTCCCCAATATCACCCTGGTCGGCGGCACCGAAGCGGTGCTCGTCGTCGACACCGGCCTCGGCCCGCGGAACGCGCGGAAGGTGCTGGAGTTCGCGGGGGAGTACGCAGCCGGCCGTCGGCTCTACCTGACGACGACCCACTTCCATCCCGAGCATGCGTTCGGCGCGGACGTGTTCGCGGGGGCGGCGACGTACCTCGTGAACCGCGCGCAGGCCGACGACCTGACGACCAAGGGCGAGGGATACCTCTCGATGTTCCGGCAGCTCGGCGAGCCGGTCGCGCGCGAGTTGCAGGAAGCGACCGTCCCGACCCCGGATCTCACCTACGAGGACACGCATGAACTCGATCTGGGTGGCAGGACGGTACGCCTCCGCGCGACCGGACGCGCGCACAGCAAGGGCGATCAGGTCGTCACGGTGCCGGACGCCGGCGTCCTGCTCACGGGCGATCTGGCGGAGGCAGATCAGTTCGCGATCTTCCCGTGGTTCCCGCCGTACGACGTCGACGTGTCAGGCGTGCGCTGGATCGACGTACTGAACCGGCTGGTCGCGGAACAGCCGCGGGTGGTGGTCCCGGGACACGGCGACGTGCGGGACGTACGCCTGCTCGCCCAGGTCCGCGACTACCTCGTCGAGTTGCGCGACGAGACCTGGAAACGCCGTGACTCCGCGCTGCCCGAGAGCACCATCGCCGCCGAGATCCGCGCGCTGATGATCGCCCGGCACCCCGACTGGCGGCTCCCCGAATGGATCGATCGCGGCGTCGGCTGTCTGTGCAGCGAGCACGGTGGTGCGGAGGTTACGTGACGGGACGGATTCAATAGAGCAGACTTACCCGAGCAGCTTGAGGTTGGGTAGCGAGGAGCTCGGATGCGGGTGCTCGGTGCGGGGCTGATCGGGTGGTTGCGGCAGCGTGATCCACGGCTGGCGGCCACCCGGCGGGCGGCGCGGGCCGCCGTGGTGATGCCGGTGTTGTTCGCGTTCTGTGCGGGGGTGTTGCAGGCTCCGAACATCGCTACGTTCGCGGCGTTCGGTGCGTTCGCGATGCTGTTGCTCGTCGATTTCTCGGGGCCGATGATCCAGCGGATCCGGGCGCAGGTGCAGTTGGGGCTGGCGTGGCTGGTGCTGGTCTCGCTCGGAACTCTGGCCGGGTTCTCGGTGTGGACGGCGATCGTGGCGACGGTGGTTGTCGGGTTCGCGATCCTCTTCTCGGGGGTCGTGAGTTCGGTGCTGGCCGGCGCCGGTACGTCGATGCTCCTGGCCTTCATCCTGTCCGTCGCCACGCCCGGCTCGCTGTCGGCGCTTCCTGACCGGTTGGCCGGCGTTGCGATCGCTGCGGTGGCAGCCGTCTTCGCGGTCTGGTTCCTCTGGCCGCGGTCATCGGTCGACCCGCTCGGTGCACCGGCGGCGCGCGTCTGCCGGGCCGCGGCCGCGCAGGTACGTTCCGAGGCGAAAGACTCTGCTGCCGTCTGTGCAGTACGCATTGCGGAGACGACCACGTTGATCGACGAGTTGCGCCGTACGTTCACCGCGGCCCCGTACCGGCCGACCGGGCTCTCCACGGGCTCGCGGGCGATCGTGCGGCTCGTCGACGAGCTGACGTGGCTGAGCGCGATCCTCGAGGAACCGGTGGCCGAGGCAGCGTGTGAGGCGGATGCTGCGGCGGTGCACCTCGCGGCCGCGCAGGTCCTGGAGCACGGGGCCGATCTGCTCGACGACCCGGCCGTCACCGTCGACGAGCTGACCAAGGCGGCTCAGGTACTGCGGGACGCCGTGACGGCGCTCGAAGAAGGCGCGGTCGACCGGCTGCCGGCGACGTACCGGTCGGAAGCCGATCTGCTCGGCAGCCTCAACGTGTCGTTCCGGGCCCAGGAGATCGCGTTCGCGGTGCTGCTGATCGCCCAGAACATCGAGGCTGCGCGGATCGCGGAGCAGCGCAGCTGGACCGACCGCCTGCTCGGCCGCGAGCCGACCGCGCTCGCCGGTCCGTTCGCCAGTGCGGCGGAACGTGCCGGCGCGCACCTCGAGCGGCACTCGGTCTGGTTGCACAACAGCATCCGGGGTGCGATCGGTCTCGCGGCCGCGGTGGCGCTCGCGGATCTGACCGGCGTACAGCACGGGTTCTGGGTGATCCTCGGGACGTTGTCCGTGCTGCGCTCGAACGCCCTCAGTACGGGCCAGAACGCGTACCGCGCGATCGCGGGCACGGTGGTCGGCTCGATCATCGGTGCCGTCCTGCTGCAGCTGATCGGCGACAACCGGACGGCGCTGTGGATCCTGCTGCCGATCGCGGTGCTGGCCGCCGGGATCGTGCCGGCCGCGATCTCGTTCGCGACCGGGCAGGCCGCGTTCACGGTGACGCTGGTGATCCTGTTCAACATCGCGCAGCCCGAAGGCTGGTCGCTGATCCTGTTCCGGATCGGCGACATCGCGCTCGGGTGCGCGGTCAGCGTGGCGGTCGGGCTGCTGTTCTGGCCGCGCGGCGCCTCGAAGGCGGTCGGCAAGGCGCTGGCCGAGGCGTACGTCGACAGCGCCCAGTACCTCGTCAGCGTCGTCGGGTACGCCGTCTCCTGCTGTGCGCCGGGCCCGCGGACGCCACAGGACGGTCGGCGCGCGGCGGCCGCGGCGCGCCGGCTGGACGACACGTTCCGTACGTACCTCGCGGAACGCGGTGCGAAGCCGGTGCCGTTGAGCGAGATGACCGCCCTCGTCACCGGTGTGGTCGGGGTCCGGCTGGCCGCGGATGCCGTACTGGAGCTCTGGGAGCGGTACGCCGACGGCCGGCCGCCGTCGGACGATCGCGCCGCCGCTCAGGCCGCGTTGCTCGTGTCGGCGAACCGGCTGCTGAAGTGGTACGGCGACCTGGCCGGTGCACTCGACGGCCGTGGTTCGGTCCCCGAGCCGTTGCCGCACGACGAGCCGACGAAGACGCGGCTCGTGGACGCCGTACGGCGTGACCTGTACGACGCCGACGACCAGGCCACGCCGACCGCGATCCGGATCCTGTGGACCAACGCCCACCTGGAAGTAGTACGTCGTCTCCAGCCAGGCCTCACGGTTGCGGCCCAGAGCACGACCTAGGTCACAGTGCGCCGAGATCTACCGTGACCGGGAAGGGCACGGTCGCCTTGACCTGGCCGGTGAAGACCTCTGCGTCGCGGTAAGTCCGGCTGGCTGGGTCGAGAACGTACGTATACACCAGCGGCAACCCGGTGGCCGCCTGCTCGACTCGCCAATAGAACGTGATGCCGGACTTCGCGTACTGATCCATCTTGACGACCCGGTCGGTAGTTTCCGAACCGGGAGACACGACCTCGGCGACGAGCAGCACGTGCTCCGGCCGGGTGGGGGAGATGTCGATGGTGTCTGCCCGATAAACGACAACGTCCGGTCGGCGATTCGTCAGTGGGACGTCTTGCAACCGGACGTCGAAGTCCGTATCGGCGTTCCATTCGGGACCTGCCGCGAGGTCCAGGGCGTTCGCCAGGATGCGCGCGAGCCGATTGTGACGCTTTGAAGCGCTCGGGGTCACGACGACCATCCCGTCCACGATCTCGATGCCGGCGCACTGCTCCGCAGACCACGTCTCGTACTGCTCGGCAGTGATCTGCGTGTGCATCCACGCTGGAGCGACCATGTCAGCGGTCACGGCGTGCCTCCCTCGAGTCTGCGACGGGCACAGTGCAGCTTCACCATACCCAGGACGTTGCTGAACCGTACGACGTCGGCGGCTGCAGCCGTGTCTTGGCACCGCGGCGGTGCTTACCGGAACGGGCCCTTCGCGGTGAAGGCGTGCTCGACGAACCGGTCCGCCATCACCTGGTGGGTCGCGGCGTCCGGGTGCAGGTCGTCGAGCAGCGGGTGGGCGGCGTTGTCGTCCTCGCCGTACAGGACGCGGCCGTCGAGGTAGTGCAGGTTGGGGTCCTCGAGCGCGCGCTGCGCCACGATCCGGGCCAACTCGGCGCGGATCACCGACAGCGTGAGCTTGCCCATCGGCACTTCGTCGGCGTTACCGGTGGCGGTGAAGCCGAGCTCGCCCGCGGCCAGTGCCTCGAGGTTCCAGCCGGTGGGGCCGGGTGTGTCCTCGTGGATCGGGCAGAGGATGGACGACACGACGAGCAGCGGCGTGTCCGGGTGCCCGTCGCGGATCGTGTCGAGGAAGCCGTGCACGGCGGGAGTGAAGCTGCGCAGCCGGTAGCTGTCGCTGTTCACGATGTTGATGCCGAGCTTCAGGCTGATCAGGTCCGCGGGCGTGTCGCGGATCGTCCGCGCGAAGAACGGTTGCAGGTAGCAACTGCCGCCGAAGCCGAGGTTGCGCAGCTCCACCCCGGCCTGCGCCGCGACCAGCGCCGGCCAGGTGCCGGTCGGATGCGTCGCGTTCGAGCCGTGGCTGATGGAGCTGCCGTGATGCAGCCAGAGTCGCTGCCCGGACGGCACCGGCTCGACCGGGGCATCGGTGCGTAGGGCAACGAGCTCGGTGGTCTCGTCGTGCGGCAGCCAGATCTCGACCGTCTTCGGTACGGCGGTCAGCCCCTCGACCCGCAGCGTCTGCGGCGCACCGGCGGTCGTCTTCGTCGTACCGGTCGTCAGGTCGATCGTGATGACGTCGCCCTCCGGTGCGGTGAGCTTCGTGAAGAGTTGGCCGTCGACCAGTACGTCGTACACGCCGTCAGGCCGCGCGGGAGCGCCGACGTAGTCACGCTTGGTCGGCAGGGTGTCGAGCTCCAGCACGGTGGCCGCCGTACGGAGGACCAGCCGGACGCCGGAGGGCTGCGAGTCGACCATGGTCAGCTGGTCGTCGACGTACTGCGCGCGTGTCCAGGCCGGGAGACGGTGCGGCAGGAAGCCACGGCCGGTCTGCTCGAGGTCGAGGGCTCCGCGAAGGAGCTCGATGCTGATGGGAACGGTGATCACGAAGGTTGCCTCTCGGGCCAGTTGCGGAGGAGGGAGTCGAGTGCATCGAGGACGCGCGGCCAGGTGTCGGCGCTGGGCGGTGAGGTGAAGTCGAACGAACCGGCGAGCTCGAGCGTCACGTAGCCGTGGATGAAGCTGCCGAGCATCCGGATCGCGTCCGTCTGGGTGGGCTCGTCCAGGTCGTACCCACGCAGCACCGCTCGCATCAGCTCCGAGTGCCGGCGGCCGGCAGCCAGGAAGTCCGGCGTGGGGGAGGAGGTGTGGCGGGAGGCTGCGTAGCGGCCGGGATGGGACTGCGCGTACGTCCGGTAAGCGTCGGCCACCGCGACCAGAGCGTCGCGACCGGCTCGACCGGCCACCGCCGCGGTGGCTTGGTCGGCAAGCTCGGTCAGGGCGACCGTGGCGATCCGTGTCTTCAGATCGTCGGAGTTGCGGACGTGGGAGTACAGGCTCGCGACCTGGACGCCGAAGCGCCGGGCCAGCTCCGAGACCGTGACGTGGTCGAACCCGACCTCGTCGGCCAGCTCGGCACCGGCCTGCGCCAGCCGGGCACCGCTCAACCCCACTCTTGCCATACCTCATTATGTAGCTACCTAAAGCCTTTAGGCAAATGCGGGCAAGAAGAAACCCTCATCGCGCCGTTGCGATGAGGGCTCCCGGGTTGCTCAGGCCGTGCGCTTGGTGCGGTGCAGGTGCGCCGGACCGATCTCGCCCTTGCGGAGCAGATCGACCCGCTCGGCCAGCAGCTCCTCCAGCTCGGAGATGCTCCGGCGCTCGCGCAGCATGTCCCAGTGCGTACGGGCCGGCTTCTCCTGCTTCGGCTCCGGCTTCTCGCCGGTGGAGCGGGCGGCCTCGCTGCCGCAATGCGGGCACTCCCACACCGCGGGCACCTCGGCGTCGTGCGCCATGGTCACCTCGACCACGTGGCCGCGGGGGCAGTCGTACGTGATCATCTGACGCGGCGCGAACTCAACACCGCGGTCATCCTCGAAGCTGACCCCACCCAGCCCCGAACCACGCAGTACGCGATTAGACATGTCAAACCTCCGAGATCGTCATCCGTGCCAACGGTCGGCCGGCCCGGATCATTCCCATTTTGGCATGTCCGCGCCGTATGTACGCACCTGACCGCACCGTCGTGACCGCCTGTCATCAGGCCTTCACAGATCACGGTGTGTCGCGAAGCGCCCAGGGTAGGACGTGCCAAATCGATATCCGGTTCACAGCCGGTTGCCAGGAAGCGAGGATCTCCTCCTCAGTATCCGTCCCTAGCCTCAGCGTCCATGGTGCTACCCCGCCACAAGCTCCGTGGCCTCAGTTTCGTGAACGTGGCCTTGGTGGCCATCGTGCTCGTCATCGGCGTGACCGCCTACTTCCTGTTCTTCAAGAAGGATCCACCGGCCGCCAGTGCAACCCGGCCGACGGTCACCGTGCAGCGTGGTGAGGTCACCGCGAGCGTCAGCTCCAGTGGCACCCTGCAGAGCTCGCAGACGGCATCGCCGCAGTTCGAGACGTCGGGCACGGTCACCCAGGTCCTGGTGAAGGTCGGTCAGGTGGTGGCGAAGGGTGCGGCGATCGCGAAGATCGACCCGGCCGCGGCCGAGCGTCAGCTGCGGATCGCCCAGCAGAACCAGATCGCCTCGGCGAACTCGGTGACCGCGGCGGACGAGACGCTCGACGACGCCCAGCAGGCCCTGGAGGACGCCGAGGAGGCTTCGGCCTCTCCGTCACCGACCCCAACGCCCGCCAACGGTCAGCAGCAGACCCAGTCTCAGTCTCAGTCTCAGTCTCAGGGTCAGGGTCAGAGCCCGGAAGTTGCCGTCAGCAACGCCGAGGCGAACCTCGCCAAGGCGAAGGCCGACAAGGAACAGGCCGACCAGAACGTGGAGGCCGCGCAGGCGGCGGTCGACGCGACGACGCTGAAGGCGCCGATCGCCGGCACCATCACCGCGATCAACGGCGCGGTCGGGTCGGTGTCCGGTGGGTCCAGCTCGGGTTCAGGCAGCTCCTCGGGCACCGGCGGAAGCGGCGGGCAAGGCTCGACCTCAGGTCAAGGTTCAACCTCGGGCTCGAGCGCGTCCACCTCCGGCACCGGCTTCGTCGACATGGCCGACCTGAAGGCGCTCCAGGTGGTGGCCGCGTTCGCTGAGGCCGACGCGATCAAGATCAAGGCCGGCCAGTCCGCGACCGTCACCCTGAACGCCGAGCCCGGTACGACGCTCACCGCCTCGCTCGCGTCGGTCTCCCCGACCCCGACGACCACCAACGGCGTCGTCTCGTACTCGGCCACCTTCAGCCTCGCCAAACTCCCGGCGAACGCCCGGATCGGCCAGACCGCGAACGTCACGGTGCAGACGGCGAAGGCGGCGAACGTGCTGTACGTCCCGAGCACGGCGATCGCCACCACGGGCACGACGTCCACGGTCACCATGGCCGACGGCAGCGGGACGCGCGAGGTGAAGGTCGGCGTTCGCGGCGGCAGTTACACCCAGATCACCTCCGGCCTGAACGAGGGCGACCAGATCGAGCTGCTGCAGGGCGCGATCGGCGGCACCGGGACCCAGAGCGGGCAGAACGGGCAGAACGGGCAGAACCGGCAGGGTCAGTTCCCGGCCGGCATCGGCGGCGGTACTGGGGGCGGGGGCTTCCGTGGCCGTTGAGTCCCTGATCGAGATCCGGGACGTCACCAAGACGTACGGCCACGGCGAGACCGCGGTGCACGCGCTCCAGGGCGTGTCGCTGCGGATCGAGGCGGGGGAGTACGTCGCGGTGATGGGCTCGTCCGGATCCGGCAAGTCGACGTTGATGAACATCCTCGGCTGCCTCGACGTACCGACCCGCGGCGAGTACTGGCTGGACGGCAGCGACGTCGCCCGGCTCAGCGAGGACCAGCAGGCGCTCGTCCGCGGCCGGAAGATCGGGTTCATCTTCCAGTCGTTCAACCTGATCCCACGGACCACCGCGCTCGCGAACGTCGAACTGCCGCTCACCTACGCGCACCTGCGCCGGGCCGAACGCCGGCAGCGGGCGAACCGTGCGCTGAAGCTGGTCGGTCTCGCGGACCGCACCGGCCACCGGCCGAACCAGCTGTCCGGCGGCCAGCAGCAGCGGGTCGCGATCGCCCGGGCGCTCGCCACCGGTCCGCGGATCCTGCTCGCCGACGAGCCGACCGGCAACCTGGACGCGCACTCGACCGACGAGGTGCTGGCGATGTTCGACCAGCTGCACGCCGACGGCCGGACGATCATCGTGATCACCCACGAGCACGAGGTGGCGGCGCACGCGCGGCGGCTCGTGCAGGTCTCGGACGGCCGGATCGTCTCCGACGAGGTGACCCGCTGATGTCGCCACGCGACCTGATGGGCGCCGCGCTCCGCGGCCTGACCGCGAACAAGCTCCGATCGCTGCTGACCGTCCTCGGCGTGTCGATCGGGGTCGGTGCGGTCATCGTGCTGGTTGCGGTCGGCAACGGTTCCGGCAAGGCGGTGCAGGAACGGCTGGAGGCGATGGGCACCAACCTGCTGACGGTCTCCACGACCGGCGGAGGCGGTGGCTTCGTCCGCGGCCAGGCCGGTCCGGCGAACCAGCAGTACAGCCTCACCCTCGACGACGCTTCCGCGCTCGCCGACAAGAAGCTGGCTCCGGACGTGGCGTCGGTCGCGCCGGTGATGACCAGTTCCGGTACGGCGACCAACGGCGACACCAGCTACACGGTGAACCAGGTGATCGGCACGACTCCGGAGTACCTGCCGGCGACCAACACGCCGGTGCAGATCGGGCGGTCGTTCACGCAGGCCGACGTGGACACCTCGCAGCGGGTGATCCTGCTCGGGCAGACAGCCGCGACCGAGCTGTTCACGCGCCCGGCGAGCGCGGTCGGGCAGACGATCAAGCTCGGCGCCGTCGACTTCACTGTCCTCGGCGTTCTGGCGAGCAAGGACGGCACCGGGTTCAACGACCCGAACGCGACCGCGATCGTCCCGATCAACACGCTCCGCGCGACCCAGGCCGGGTACGGCGCTCTCAACCAGATCGTTGTCCAGGCAGGGGACAAGGACCGCGTCGACACCGCGCAGGCGGAGGTCACGCAGTTGCTGACCGCACGCCATCAGGTACCGCAGACCACGACGTCGCCGTTCCGGATCACCAACTCGGCGCAGATCCTGCAGACCAGCCAGGACACCGCGGCGACGTTCACCGCGCTGCTCGCCACCGTCGCCGCGATCAGCTTGGTGGTCGGCGGGATCGGGGTCACGAACATCATGCTGGTCACCGTCACCGAGCGGACCCGGGAGATCGGGATCCGCAAGGCGCTCGGCGCGCGGCGGCGGACGATCCTCGGCCAGTTCCTGATCGAGGCGACCCTGCTCAGCCTGATCGGCGGCGCGGTCGGCGTCGGGGTCGCGCTGATCGTGACCCGCTTCCAGTTGGCCGGTGTGCAGCCGGCGCTGGTGCCGTCGTCGATCGGACTCGCGCTCGGCGTGTCCGCGGCGGTCGGCCTGTTCTTCGGCAGCATGCCGGCGCACCGAGCCGCCGGCCTCCGTCCCATCGATGCACTACGACACGAGTGAGAGAGACATTCCATGAGTAACCAAGCGCCGGACGACTTCGCGCAGATCGGGTCCGACGAGGAGGTCGACGCGGCGCTGAAGCCGAAGAAGACCCT
>DASSDE010000765.1:0-5284 GCA_035697365.1 Kribbella sp.
CCGGCGAACGTCTTGTAGACGTGCTGCGCGTTCGCCTGCCGCCGGGCGTACTCGGGATCGTTCGGGTTGGTGGTGAAGACCTCGAACTTCTCGGCGAACACGTACGCGGCGTCGTCGACCGTCGTCGTCGCCTTCACCGCGTCGCCGACGGCCTTCAGCGCTACCGGGCCCTGGCCGTGCAGCTGCTTGTTGAGGAAGTCGAGCTGGTACGCCAGCGTCCCGATGGTCTTGTCGTCGATGCCGAGGTTGCGCGACGCCGTGATGATCTTCTTGGCCGGATACCACTGCACGACGCCCCAGGCGCTTTGCTTGCCGACAGCATCGGCCGGCTGAGTCTTGGTGCCGGTGGGAGTGCCGTCGTTCAGCAGCAGCGGCTCGACGCCGGACTCGCTGATCATGTTGCCGACCATGCCGGCAGCCTGTTCCTTGGTCCAACCCTGCGAGACCAGGTAGTTGAACGCCTTCTGCTGGTTGTTCGCGCCCGAGAGGTCGCCGCCCGGGCAGGCGCCGCAACTGTTGCCGGAGTCGTCCGTGCTCGAGTCGGCGACGAAGGGGTTCGTGTCCCCGTGACTGTTCTCGTAGTGGCCGTTGGACTCCTTGTCGATCCAGATCTCGAAGTGCAGGTGCGCCCCGGACAGCCCTGGTGCTCCCTCGTTGCCGGAGCCGGAGGTGGCGATCTGGTCGCCGCCCTTCACGGACTGACCCTTATGGACCTTGATGGTCTTCAGGTACTTGTAGTGGGTCTGCAGACCTGACCCGTGATCGATCACGATCTCGTTGTCCCCGGTCGAGACCACCTTGCCGTCGACGACCGCGTACACCTTGCTGCCCTCGTCGACCTTGAAGTCCATGCCGGAGTGCATGTTGCCGGTGTTCGGGTCGGGGTCGGCCCAGTCCTGCGAGATCTCGTGTTTGTCGGTCGGCCACTTGAACGCGGCCGAGTCGGGACTGTTCGCCGGGGACAACGTGCAGGACGCGGCCTCCGAGTTGATGCTCATCAGCGAGCCCAGCATCATCACGATGGCGATCACCAGCGCGAAGATCAGGAACGCCGGCGCAGCGAGGAGCGGCAGCAGCTTCTTGGCATCCACGATCTGCTCCTCGCTCGCTCGAGTGGTCTTCCACGCCGATCCGCGGAAGGGGCGGCCACCAGGTCAAATGGTGCCTGAAAACCGGGTCAACGTGTCGAGAGTTATCCACAGGCCGAGCGGCGGGGCGGGGCGAACGCGACAACGGACGCCGTCTGGACGAGAATCCTCTCCATGTACGAACGGCTGCGGGTGGACCGCTCGACCACAGTGGACCGGGTGGTCGACGCGCTCCGCGCCGCCCTGTTCGCCGGCGACCTCGAGCCAGGTACGCCGCTGCGCGAACAGCCGCTCGCGGAGGCGCTGGGGGTCGCCCGGAGCACGATCCGGGAGGCGATGACG
Organism: Kribbella sp.; assembly: GCA_035697365.1. Taxonomy (GTDB): domain Bacteria; phylum Actinomycetota; class Actinomycetes; order Propionibacteriales; family Kribbellaceae; genus Kribbella. Next base: position 1,431 of record DASSDE010000765.1, read on the forward strand.
ATGCTCGTCACCGAGGGCCTCGCGGTCCGCGAGCCGAACAAGGGCGTCAGCGTCGCGATCCTGCACCCGGCGGCGGTGGCGGACATCTGCCGGGCCCGCTTCGTCCTCGAGTCCGCCGGCATCCGGGCCTGGTACGACGCCGACGAGCCGGCCCGGGAGCGGGTCCGCGAGGCGATGCGGGTGTTCGCCGCGACCGCCAAGGACGGCGCCGACCCGGAGGCGCTCACCGAGACCCACCTGGCGATCCACCGCAGCCTGGTCGCGCTCACCGGCAGCGAGCGCCTGATCGCGACCGCCGACTCGGTCACCGGAGAGGCCCGCCTCGCGCTGGCGCGGGTGGACGCGCTGCGCCAGGACGCCCGCCAGCAGGTCGCGTCGCACCGCAAGCTCGTCCGGCTGCTCGAGCGCGGCGAGCTCGACGAATGCGTCGAGGAGCTCCGGCGGCACCTCGCCGGCGCCGAGGAGTCGCTCCTCGAAGCCATAGCGATGCCGCCGGGCTGATCCAATTGCCTGGCTGACCCATCAAATGGGATCAGGCGAGGCCGGATGCGGTGACGGTGTAGGTCGTGGGGCCGACGCGGAGGCCGGTCAGGCGGGCGTCGGGGTCGAGGTCGGTGACCTGGGGGTTGGCGGTGACGGTGCCGTCCAGGGCCACCTCGATGCCGAAGATGCCTTCGAGGACCAGGCTGACCCAGGAGCCGGAGGACGAGCAGGACCAGTCGATCAAGTACGGGAACTGGGGCGGCGACTTCCGTGCGCCGCCGGCCATCGCCGGCTGCGCCTCCTCGACGAAGTGCGCCTGGCCGGTCGGCCCCTGGTTCGCGGTCTTCGCCAGGCCCGGCAGCCAGTCCAGCAGGACGTCACCGCGCCCGAGTGCGAACAGTGCGCGCCCGGCGTCGGCCGGCCAGGCCGGGTACGCACCGTTCCACTGGTGGTCCGGGCGGAGGCTGAACGCGGCATCCGGGTCGTACGGCGACAGCGCCCGCATCCACGTGGGTGTCTGCAGCTCCCGCTGGAAGAACGACACCATCTCCGCGCGCTGCGACTCGGACAGGTCGTCCGGGATCGTGGTACCGACGATGTTGAAGTCGTAGCAGTGCCGGACCGGGACCAGCGTGCCGTCCGGCTGCCGCGCGTGCCAGAAGCCCTTGCCCTCGACATACAGCTCGTTGACGTGACCCGCCTGGGTCAACGCCTCCTTGCGCAGCAGGGCGGCCCGGTCGGCGTCACCGGACCGGTCTGCGAGCTCGGCCGCGACACGCATGCACCACACGTTGGCGGCGTTGAAGCTGGCCACCTCGTGCACGTAGCTGCTGACGCACTCGAGCAGGTTGTCGATACCGCCGTAGTCCGCCAGTGCGTGCTCGCCGCGCAGGCCGCGCCAGGCGGTCGCCCAGTCGTGCACGTGCTCTCCCACCTGCTTCGGACCGACCTGTGCAGCCAGGAAGGCCTCGTCACCGGTGAAGCGCACGTAGTCCCGTACGAGGCGGGTCATGGCGAAGTCGTTGACGGAGTACCAGTAGCCGACCGGTCCGCCTGTCAGCCACTCGGTGCCGAAGTGCTTGTGGGTGTCCAGAGTGATCCAGTGCTCGATGTGCTTGCGCATCGGCTCCGGGTCCAGCAGCGCGTGGGTCAGCGACGAGAGGCTGTAGTCCCAGATGAACGTCGTCGTCTGCCAGTACCGCGGCATCAACGTGTCGTACGTCCGCCCCAGCACCGACGCCGGGTTGTCGCGCCGGAACCAGATGACACCGAGCACACCCCACCAGTACAGCTTCTGGAGCGCCTCGTTGGACGTCTCTAGGACGGGCAGCGAGCCGCTGAACCCGTCGCTGTCCGGGTCGAACGCATCCGCGATCGCCACATCCCACATGCTCTCCGCGACAGTGAGCACCGCCGGTACGTCAGCCACGCACACGTCGAAGTGCTCCGACGCCTCGTCCAACGTCCCCGCCAGCACATGCACGTACGACAGCCGACCCTGACCGGTCTCGTCGAGCACAACGGTCGCGTTGAGCATCCCCCGGTCCACAGTGCTGGGTACATCAAGACCTTGGAGGCTCACGGCCGACCCGGATGCGCCAGTGCCGACAACCCGATTGTCAACGATCTGCAGCGTGTTCGGCTCGGACGGTGGCTCCGGGCGCAACCAGCCTTCGGCCGAGCGGGTCGCGGTGCTTGCGAGCGAAAGCCCCAGCTGGACGGATCGCCCTGGTTGCCCGGCGATGTCCAGCTGTACGACCACAGCCGGCCGGCCGGGGGCGCAAGCGGTGGTGGTGCGGAGCTGCAGGTCGTCGATCGTCGTGGAACGGACGACCTGGTCCGGCCGCCACACCACCTCGACGGTTCCGCCGTACGAGCGGGCCAGCCGTCCGTCGACGTACAGCTGGCCGGTGATCGTGTCGCCGTGCGAGTACGGCGGGAAGTTCACGCTCCGGATCGCCAGCACGTCGAGGTCGACCTGCGCGGTGCCCAGGAAGTTCGTCAGCCCGGGCGGGTTGAACATGTCGTCGTACGTGTGCGTAAGAACGTCGCTCGCCAGGTCGGCGCAGCGAGGGTTGGTGGTCATGGGGCCTCCCGGCCTGGACTGAGGAGTGGAAGGAGCGAAGCGACTGGAACGACGAGGGAAGGCCGGGAGTCAGGGCCCCATGACACGCCGTGCCGGAGGCGCGGCAGAAGGTGCAGGGTCGGCCCAATCGGTGTTCGGGAGGAGCGGGTACCAGTCCGGGCGGGCCGGATCGCGGTCGTACGGGTAGGGGCCGAGTTCGCGGAACAGTTCGGCGTACTCGGCCAGCTTGTCGCGGTCCAGCTCGACGCCGAGGCCGGGTCCGTCCGGAACCGCGATCGCGCCGTCGACGTACGGAAGCTTGCCGCCGGCAATGATGTCGTCGCGCAGGTGGTGATAGTGCGCGTCCGCGGCGAACGACAGGTTCGGTACGACGGCGCCCAGGTGCAGCATTGTCGACAACTGGATGCCCAGCTCGCCCGACGAATGCACGGCGACGCCGAGCTGGAACGTCTCGCAGACGCCGGCCGCCTTGATGCACGGCCGGATGCCGCCCCAGAACGTGGTGTCCAGCAAGATCACGTCGACGGCAGGGTCCCGAACGTTGGCGGCGAGCTGCTCGAAGTTGACCACGACGGTGTTGGTGGCGAGCGGAAGCGGCGTCTTCTCGCGCACCCGGCGCATCCCGTTCAGGCCCCAGGTCGGATCCTCGAGGTAGTCGTTGTCCAGGTCCTCGATGCCACGCGCGAACCGGATCGCCTCCTCGACGCTGAACGCGCCGTTCGGGTCGAACCGCACCCGGTGCCCGGGAAACGCCTCCGCCAACGCGCGGAAGCACTCCCGCTCGTAGTCCGGCGCAAACACCCCGCCCTTGAGCTTGTGCACGCTGAACCCGTGCTCGTCGACCAAGGAGCGAGCATGGGCCACCAACTGCTCAGCGGTCCGGATCTCACCGGTGCCGTCGTCGTTCGGATGCCGGAAGAACAGATAGCTCGCGAACGGGACCTTGTCGCGCACCTTCCCGCCGAGCAGCTCGTGCACAGGTACGCCGAGCTCGCGCCCCTGCAGGTCCAGGCACGCGAACTCGATCGCCGCGAGCAACTGCGTGCGGTTGTTGTACAGGCTCGCAGTCGGGTTGGCGAGCATCCAGCGCAGCGCCTCCGTCCGCGCCGGGTCGTGGCCGACGAGGTACTCCTTCAGCCCGGTAACCGCGGCCTCGGCGCTCTGACCGCCACCACCCATCTCGCCCAGCCCGACCAGCCCGTTGTCGGCCTCGACCTCCACGACAGTCCGTACGAAACGTCCCCAGTGCGCTCCGTTGCTGTGCCGCAGCGGCGCCTCCAACGGC
>DASSDE010000766.1:0-2698 GCA_035697365.1 Kribbella sp.
AGGAGATCGCCCGGTACGCCTGTCGCGGGATGACGACCCGGGTCAGCACCATCGCCGTCGCGGCGAGCAGGCCGGCCATCGCCGCCGGTACGGCACCGGTCGCGAGCAGCACGATCATCACGGCCAGGATCGCGACCGCGATCGACGCGTTCGCACCCCACGGAACGGCCTGCCGGCGGACCGTCTGCGGGGAGTCGACGAGCAGGACGTCCCGGTCCTTGGTCAGCTCGTCCAGCGCCGACCAGGCCCCGTGCACAAGCAACGCGTCACCTTCGGCGAGCCGCGTCGGGCGCCGGCCGCGGTCCTTGCCCATCCGCTGGACGGCGATGATGACCAGGTCCGGTCCACGATGCATACCCGGGAAGACCGTCTCGCCGACCAGCGACGACCGCGGCGGGATGACGGCCTCGACCACACCGGACTCGCGCGTCAGCAGGTTGTCCACCGGCGTCATCGCCACCGCGAGCCGCGCCTCCGCGGTCAGGTGATTGACCTCTGCGTCCGCGCCGGTCACGACCAGTACGTCACCGGCGACGAGCACCGCGGTGTCCGGCCGATGCTGTCCGTGCCCGTCCTGGACCCCCGCGATCTCGACGCCCGGGTACGGCGACAGGTCGAGTTCACGGACCTGTTGGCCGACCAGCGGCGAGAGTTCACGCACGCGCAGCCGGTAGAAGCCGTCGGCCAGCGCGGTGTAGTGGGTGTCAAGAGTCTCCGCGTGCAGGGCAAGGTCCGCGGCCGGATGGGCCGGCCGGGCGTTCGGCAGCAGCCGCGGTCCGGCGAGCACCGAGATCGCGATCGTGCCGACGACCAGCGGTACGCCGACCACCGCGAACGCGAAGAACGGGAAGTCCCCGGCGCCGGCGTCCCGGGCCGCCTCCGAGACGATGATGTTGACCGGCGACCCGGTCAGCGTCAGCAAGGATCCGGCACTGCCGACGAAGGTCAACGGCATCAGCATCCGCGACGGCGGTTCACCGGCCCGGATCGCCAGCATCACCACGAGCGGCAGCAACGCCGCGACGGCTCCGTTGAGCGTGATCAGCGCGGTCAGGATCGCGCAGAGTGCGGTGACGGCAACGAGCAACCGGGCTCGCGTCGTACCGGCGTACCGCACGATGGTCTGACCGACCCAGGCGGTGACGCCGGTGGAGTCGATCCCCTCGCTCACCACGAACAGCGAGGCGATCAGGATGACCACCGGATCGCCGAAGCCCGCAATCACCGTGGGGAAGCCGACCAGGCCGGTCGCCCACAACACCAGCGTCGTGAGCACCGCGACCACCTCGACCGGCAGCCGGTTCCAGATGAACACCGCGACGACGAGCCCGAGGATGATCAGGCTCACCGTCGCGTCGTCCATTCCCGTACCCTCCCGTCCCCGTGCTGCCTAGCCGAGGTGCACCGGAGCGGACGGGCCCCACGGAATCCCGATCAGGTACCAGAGGACGTAGAACAGGGTCCACGCGACCAGCACGATCCCGGTGTACGGCAGCATCATCGAGACCACGGTGCCGATCCCGGCCTTCTTCCGGTACTTCTGGCAGACCAGCACGATGAACGGCAGGTACACCATCAGCGGCGTGATCACGTTCATCGGGCCGTCGCCGACGCGGTACGCGGCGATCACGGTCTGCGGCGCGATGCCGAGCCGGTAGAACAGCGGCACGAAGATCGGCGCCAGGATCGCCCACTTCGGGATCACCCCGGGCATGATCAGGTCGATGATCGCGACCAGGACGATGAACCCGATCAGCAACGGCAGCGCCCCGATGTCGGCGCGCTCGAGCAGGTCGGCGAGCCCGGTCGCGGCCAGCGTGGACATGTTCGTGTAGTTGAAGTAGGCAATGAACTGCGCGATCAGCAGCATCAGGAAGATCAGCCCGCCGAGGCCGTTGAACGTCTTCACGATCGCGTTGATGACGTTCGTGCTGCCGGTCAGCGAGTGCGACCCGCGACCGTACCCGAGCCCGGCGGCCAGGAACAGCATCGAGATGATGAAGAGCAGGCTGCTCATGAACGGTGACGAGCCGAAGATCTCGCCGGTGTCCGGATTGCGCAGCGGCGCACCGGGGATGAACGTCAGCAGCGACACGATCGCGGCCGCGACGAGCAGGTAGTAGACCGAGAACCGCAGCCCGCGGGACTCCAGCCGGAGCTCCTCGTCCGACGGCTGGTGGTCGGCCGGCGCGTCCTCGGGAGCCTCGGCCGGGTCGTACTTGCCGAGCCGAGGCTCCAGGATGCGCTCGGTGATGACCGTCATCACGAGTGCGCAGAAGAGCGTTGCGGCGATGCTGAAGAAGAAGTTGTGCGTGACGTTCAGGTGGACGTCCGGAGCGACCAGCCCGATCGTCTCGTTGGTGACCTCGGTGATGATGCCGTCCGCCGGAGTGATCAGCACGTTCACGAAGAACGCTGCGCTGACGCCCGCGTACGCGGCCGCGATGCCGGCCAGCGGGTGCCGCCCGAGGGACGCGAACGCCGCCGCGCCCAACGGGATCAGCACCAGGTACCCCGCATCCGAGGCGACGCTGGAGATCCCGCCGAGCAGCACGATGATGAACGTGATCAGGCCCCGTGGCGCGACCTTCACCATCTTGCGGATCAGCGCCGCGATCAGGCCGGCCTCCTCCGCGACGCCGACGCCGATCATCGCGACCAGGATCACCGCGACGACGCCGAAGTCGTTGAAGTTCTG
>DASSDE010000767.1:0-7533 GCA_035697365.1 Kribbella sp.
GCTCGCCCGCAGTACCGGGGTCATCCTGCACCTCCCGCGAAGTGACACGCTGCGTGGTGGACTGCATCGTGAACTGTCGAGACCGCCGCGACCGGAGGGAACGTCTTGCAGACGTCGGCGGCCTGACTGCAGCGGGTGCGAAACGCGCAGCCGGACGGCAGGTTCCCCAGATCCGGTGGCTGGCCGCTGATCACCCGGAGCGGCAGGCCCTTTCGGTCCGCTGTGCAGATCGAGTCGAGCAGCGCACGGGTGTACGGGTGCGCAGGGCGTTCGAACACGTCGTCTGCGGGGCCCTGCTCGACGACGCGGCCGGCGTACATCACCAGGATGTCGTCCGCCATGCCGGCCACGACGCCCATGTCGTGGGTGATCAGCATCAGGCTCATCTGCCGATCGGCCTGCAGGGTCGCCAGCAACTGCAGGATCTGGGCCTGCACGGTGACGTCGAGCGCCGTCGTGGGCTCGTCGGCGATCAGGATCTCGGGATCGGCGGCCAGCGCGGTCGCGATCATCACCCGTTGCCGCATCCCGCCGGAGAACTGGTGCGGGTAGTCGTCGATCCGGCGCGTGGCGTCCGGGATGCCGACCTGGTCGAGCAGCTCCAGCGCCCGCCGGCGCGCCGCCCGCCGCGACATCCCCAGATGCACGCGGCAGCCTTCACCGATCTGGTAGCCGACCGGCAGCACCGGGTTCAGCGCGGAGAGCGCGTCCTGGAAGACCATCCCGACCCGGGCGCCCCGGACCGTACGTCGCTGCTCGGCCGACAGCTGCAACAGGTCCTGGCCGTCCAGGACCACGCGTCCGCGCCCCACGCGACCGACCTGCGCCGGGAGTACGCCCATGATCGCGCGGGCCGTGGCGCTCTTGCCCGACCCGGACTCCCCCAGCACAGCGAGCGTCCGGCCCGGCGTCAGCGACAGATCGACACCGTCGACGGCGACGCTCCAGCCCCGCGACGTTCGGAACTCGACGGTCAGGTCGGAGACCTCGAGCAGACTCGTCATCGTGACCTCGGATCGAACGCGTCCCGCAACGCGTCCCCGAGCATCACGAACGAGAGCACGGTGACCGACAGGAACAGGGACGGGAAGAGCAACAGATGCGGATGTTCGCGGAACGAGTCCTGCGCCTGGTTCAGCTGCACGCCCCACGAGATCGACGGCGCCCGCAGACCGACGCCCAGGAACGTCAGCGCGGACTCGGCCGTGATCATCCCGCCGACGCCCAGGCTCGCGACCGCGAGGATCGGCGCGAACGAGTTCGGCAGTACGTGCCGCGCGATCACCCGTACCGGCCCGGCACCGAGACCGCGCGCGGCCTTCACGAACTCCAGGTCGACGGTCGCGAGCGCCGCGGAGCGCATCAACCGGGTCATCGCCGGCCAAGCGAACACAATCAGCACCGCGGACACGATGACGACGTTGCGCTTGTGCAGGGTGTTCAGGATGACCACCTGCCCGACCAGCGCCGGGAAGCCGAAGAAGATGTCCATCGTCCGGCTGATCACCGCATCCACGACGCCGCGGTAGTACGCCGCCAGACACCCGAGCACCAACGCGATCAGTACGCAGCCGAAGGTGACCGTGAAGCCGATCGTCACCGACGAGCGCGTGCCGTGCACAACGTTGCTGTACAGGTCGCAGCCCTGGATGTCGAAGCCGAACGGATGTCCGGCAACCGGCCCGGTGCCGCTGTTGCCGAGGTCGCAAGCCCGCGGATCGGCGGGCGCGAACAGCCCCGGTACGGCGGCGACGACCAGGATCAGCACCACGACCCCGAGCGGGATCGCGATCCGCGGCTTGCGCAGCAGACGTCGCCGTACCTTAGGGACGGCGACGACGGCCTCAACCGCGGCCGGCAAGGCTGATCCTCGGGTCGAGCAGCCCGTAGACGATGTCCACGAGCAGGTTGATGACCAGGTACACCAGCACCAGCAGGCTGCAGACGCCGACCACGACCGGGCCGTTCTGCTGCGAGACGCCGTTGAAGACGACGTACCCGAGTCCGGGGATGTTGAAGATGCCCTCGATCAGTACGGTCCCGCTGACCATGTAGCCGAGGCTGAGGCCGAGCACCGAGACCACGGGCACCAGCGAGTTCCGCAGGATGTGCCGGATCACGATCATCCGCTGCGGCAGGCCTTTCGCGATCGCGGTGTCGACGTAGTCGGCGTACCGGTTCTCGATGATGCTGGCGCGGGTCAGCCGGACCAGCTCCGGGATCCCGAAGAGCGCGAGCACCGCGGCCGGCAACAGGTAGCTGGCCGGCCAGCCTTCCCGGACACCCGACGTCGGGAACCAGCCGAGGTTCACGCCGAGCAGGATCTGCGCGACGTATGCGATCACGAAGTACGGCACGCCGACCATCACCGTCGTCCCGGTCAGTACGGCCCAGTCGATGCCGCCGCCCTGACGCATCCCGGCGAACGTACCGAGCGCGATCCCGACGACCGCCATGATCGCCCACGCGGTGAGGCCGAGTTGCAGGGTGTACGGCCACGCGCGGGCGACCAGCGCGGACACCTCGTGCCCTTGCAGGTCGATCCCGAGGTCGCCGCGGACCAGCCCGCCGAGATAGTGGCCGTACTGCACCCACAGCGGCTGATCCAGGTGGAACCGTTCGCGCAGTGCCTCCTCGGCCGACGGCGAGAGTACGCGCCCCGGACCGGCGAGCGCCTTGATCGGGTCACCCGGCAGCGCATACACCGCGGCGAAGATGAGCAACGTCGTACCGAGCACCACCGGGACCATGCCGGCGAGCCGGCGGATCACGTAGCCGGTCATGTCAGCCCACCTTGACGGCCGACAACCGGGCGCCGCCCAGCACCTCCGGTACGACTCCGCTCAGCTTCTCCGAATGCACCAGGCCGCCGACCGGCCAGTACAACGGCGCCACCGGCAGGTCCGCGAGCGCTTGGTCCGTGGCCTGCTTGGCGAAGTTGGTCGTCGAGTCGGCGTCCTTACTGGATGCGGCCTGGGCGAGCAGCGCGCCGACGGGCTTGGAGTCGTACCCCGTGACATTGAGCGGTGCGCCGGCCGAGAACATCTGGTCGGCCATCGCGTAGATGTGCGGATACGGCGCGCCGGAGTACAGCAGGCTCGGGCCCTTGATCGACTTGCCTGCGAGTCCTTCGTACAGCTGGGCGATCGGTTGCGCCTCGAAGGTCACCTTCTCGAGGCCGAGGTTCGTGCGGAGCTGGTTGGCGATTGCCTGCAGCACCTTCTGGTTGGTCGGGTCCTGGTAGGTGTAGAGCGTCATCGGGCCGTTCCAGCCGCCGGCGGCCTGCAGCGCCGCCTTGGCCTGCTGCGGATCGAACGTACAGCCGTCGCACTTCGCCTCGCCGCCGCCGGTCAGCGTCGGCGGTGCGAGGCCGGTCGCGGCCTTCGCGTTGCCGGACAGCAGCGACTTGACGATGGCGTCCCGGTCGATCGCCATCGAGATCGCCTTGCGCAGCTGCGGATTCGCGAACCGGCTGTCGTACAGGGGGAAACTCAGGTAGACGACGGCCGGATACTGCACGTCGACCACCTGGTCGGGGGTGTCCTTCTTCGCCTTGGACAGGTCGGCTCCGTCCAGCAGCGCCAGGTCGATCGTGCCGGCCTGGAAGTCGGTGTAGATCGCGCCGGTCTGCTCGTAGACGTGCAGATCGACGTCTTTGGCAACCGCCTTCTGCCCGGCGTAGCCGTCGTACCGCTCGAGCTTGATGTCCTGTGCACCGTTCTCCCAGCCGCCGTCCTGCACCTTGAACGGTCCGTCGCCGATCGGATGCGTGCCGAAGTTCTTCAGGTCCTTCGTCGCGCCGGTCGGGAGCGGCGCGAACGTGGTCGAGGACAAGATGTACGGCAGCAGTGCGTTCGGTTTGGCGAGCGTGACGTTCAGCGTGGACTTGTCGACGACCTTGACGCCGGACAGGGTCTTGGCGGCCGTCTTGCCCTTCGGCGGGTTCATCGCGGCGTACCCGTCGAAGATCGCCAGCGACGCGTTGCCGGTGAGCGCGTTCGCACCGAGCGCGGTCGCGTTCCACGAGTCGGCGAACGACTGCGCGGTGACCGGGCTCCCGTCGTGGAACGTCCAGCCCGGTTTGAGTTTCACGGTCCAGTGCACGTTGTCTCCTGACTCGATCGAGTCGGCGACGAGCATCTCGAGCTTCCCGCTCTGGCCGTCGACCCTGGTCAGCGGCGACCAGATCGCATAGTCGACATAGCTGCTTCCCGAGCTGCCGGGCGTCAGGTTCTGGGCGAAGAACGTCGGGATGCCGACGGCGAAGCTCTGGTCCCCGTCGGTCGCCGAACTGTTGCCGGCGCAGGCGGCGAGCGTAAGCAGCGAGACGACTGCAAGTCCGGCGGTGAGTCCGGCGGTAAGTCCGGCCGTGACACGGCGTCGTACGGAACTGGCCGGGATTGCGGTCATCAGGGGCCTCCAGGGGATCGGTCGGACCCATCCTGGGCGGGACCGCGAACACGCAGCCTTATCGGACAGCGCAGAAACACCGCGCCGATGTTGTCGAGTTCGACAGCTTCAGATCCCGGTCGGTCCGGACAGGATGGCCGGCATGACGATGCTCGCAATCCACGGCGGCACCGTGGTTCCGATCGAGGGAGCACCGATCCCCGGCGGAACGGTGCTGATCGACGACGGACGAATCGTGGCGGTCGGTGGCCAGGTCGCCGTACCCGACCGCGCAACGCTGGTGGACGCCCGCGGCCGGTGGGTGCTGCCCGGCCTGGTCGACGCCCACACCCACATGGGCACGCTCGAGGAGGGCGAGGGCTGGGCCGGCGACGACCACGACGAGGCGACCGTGCCGATGACCGCGCAACTGCGCGCGCTGGATGCGGTCAATCCCGCCGACGAAGGCTTCCGGGACGCGATCGGCGGCGGCGTTCTCGCGGTCGGGATCAACCCCGGCTCGTGCAACCCGATCGCCGGCCAGAGCGTCGCGGTCCGCTGTACGGGACGCACCGTGGACGACATGGTCTTGCGCTCCCCCGCGGGCATGAAATCCGCGCTCGGCGAGAACCCGAAGCGCTACCACGGCGACGCCGGCCGGCTGCCGTCCACGCGGATGGGGATCGCCGCGGTCATTCGGCAGGCACTCGCCGAGGCCCGCCGGTACGAGGGCACGCCGGTCGATCTCGGCCTGGAGGCACTCGGACGCGTACTGCGCCGGGAGATTCCGTGGCGGCAGCACTGTCATCGCGCGGACGACATCCGGACTGCCGTCCGGCTGTCCGAGGAGTTCGGCTACGACCTGGTGATCGACCACGGTACGGAGGCGCATCTGGTCGCGAACCTGCTGGCCGAGCGCAACATCCCCGTCCTGCTCGGGCCGCTGATCGTCGGGCGCGGCAAGGTGGAGCTCCGGAACCGGGCGTTCCGCAACGCCCGCCTGCTCGCGGAGGCCGGGATCGAGCTGTCACTGGTGACCGATCATCCGGTGATCCCTGCGCATCTGCTGATCGTGCAGGCGGCGTACGCGGTCCGCGAGGGTCTCGATCGTGAGCTCGCGCTGCGGGCGGTCACGCTCAATCCGGCGAAGGTTCTGGGCATCGCGGACCGCGTCGGATCGCTTGCTCCGGGCAAGGATGCGGACGTCTGCATCTGGTCCGGCGACCCCCTCGACCCGATGCAGCGCGTCGAGCTCGGCTACCAGTGCGGGCGCGAGATCTTCCGCTGGGACCACGAACGCCGGGTCGGGATGATCGACGGTCGCGAGTGGTGGGCCTAGTTCCTGAAGGCCCACTGGAGTTCGGTGGGGAGTTCGGCCAGCCAGCAGTTCAGGTCGTGGCCGCCGTTGTACTCCCGGTACAGCACCTCGTCGGCGTGGCCGTCGAGCGCCTCGGCCAGGCGCCGGGTCTGCGGGATCATCCAGTCGCCCTCCTGCAGGCCGACGTCCAGGCAGAAACGTGCCGGTACGTTCCGGTCGACCTGGCGGAGCAGCCACTCGGTCTCGTCGTCGGGCGGGCACCACCAGAACGAACCCGACTGCGCGATCACGTTCCCGAACACGTCAGGTCTGCGGAGACCGGCGAACACCGACGCCAGCCCGCCGTAGCTCTTGCCGGTGATGACCGTGCGCCTGGGATCCGCTGTCGCTCCGGTCCGTTCGCGGGCCCACGGCAACAGTTCGTCGGTCAGGAACTGCAGGAAGCCTTCGTGACAAGGTAGCTCCCGCGCGCGGGTGGCGAAGTCGATGCTGTCCGGGAGGACGGCGACCAGCGGCGGCAGCACGCCCTCGGCGACGAGGTTGTCCAGCGTCGGGAAGATCGGCAGCACCTCTGTCCAGTCCCGCCCGTCCAGCAGTACGAGCAGCGCCGGTTCGGCGGCCTGCTGCGCCGACTTCCAGAGCCACACGCGCCGATCGTTGCCCAGGACATCGGAGCGCAGGTTGACCTCACGTGCTGCACCGCGGCGTACGCCCGCACGTGGTTCGCACCAGTCCCGCGGTGTCGCCCGGTCCAGCGCGAACGTGGAGAAGTGCTGCGGCGGGCTGACCGGATCGCCCGCGATGCCGGGAAGCGTGAACGGAGTACGGTTGAAGGGATCCGGGACGAATGTCGCCGCGCGCTCGACCGCGGCCGGCGTGCCTGCGGTCTCCAGCGGCTTCAACGAGTCGTTCGGCGACAAGACGTACCGGCCGCGGTGGTCGGCGCCGACCCGATACGTCCGGAACCAGACGTCGGTGTTCGGCAACCGTTCGAGCTGGTTGTCGGGGATCTCCCACCACAGCGCGGGGCCGCCGATCACCGCGACCGTCTCGACCGGCCGCTCTTCCTTCCACACGAAGGTCACCAGCCGGTCCGCGTCGTCGTACGGCTCGACGATCGGCGTACCGACCAGGGCGACCTCGGCCCAGAACCGAGCCAGTACGCCCTCGCGCGGACCCTCGGCCAGCTCGCGCCGGAGCTGCTCGATCCGCGGGCTACCGGGCACGGTTCAGGTGGTCGGCGGTCGCGACGAGGGCCGCGTACTGGGAGGCGACCAGCGACCGGATCGGGATCTGGACCATCGACGCGCCCGCCTCGGCCTCCGCGATCCACGCGTCGTACTGGGCCGCCAGCCGGGCCTGCGCGGACCGGATCGCGGGCGTTGCGTTCCCGATCCCGAGCTCGGCGTCGAGCGCCCGCAGCAGCATGCCCGCGTACCGCAGCCGGAACATGTGCACCGAATCGCTCAGCGACGCCACCTCCGCGACGGTCGCAGGTCGTTGGGAAGCCGGCTCCGCGGCACGCTTCTCGATGCCGTCCGGCGCCGGACCCATCGCCCGGGCGTAGTAGCGGCTCGCGCGGACGAACGCCGACGTGGGCGTCAGCGCGTCCCCGGTCGCGGCCAGGATGTCCTCCATCCAGGTCACCAGCTCCCGGAAACCGGCCGCCTGCTCGCGCAGCAGGTCGGCGTACGACGTGGACGAGGGCGACGCGTCGCTGACCCGCGCGTCGTCCCAGTGCGGCAACTCGCTCAGCAGCGTCAGCGTGCCGTACGACCGCGCGTACGAGTGACTGCTGTTGCCCCCGAACTTCTCCGGCAGCGGGT
>DASSDE010000768.1:0-13827 GCA_035697365.1 Kribbella sp.
GTGCTGACCGCGTTCCTGCTGTACCTGCGGCAGTTCTTCGAGCCGCTGCAGGACATCTCGCAGTTCTACAACACGTTCCTGTCCGCGTCGGCGGCGCTGGAGAAGCTGTCCGGCGTCCTGAACGAGACCCCGGACGTACCGGAGCCGATCCAGCCGGCCAAGCCCGGCAAGGCGCACGGCCACCTGGAGCTGCAGAACGTCCGCTTCGAGTACGTCGAGGGCGTACCGGTACTGCCCGGGCTGCAGGTCGACGTACCGGCGGGCCAGACGCTCGCTCTGGTCGGTACGACGGGTGCGGGCAAGACGACGATCGCGAAGCTGGTCTCGCGCTTCTACGACCCGACCAGCGGCCACGTGCTGCTCGACGGCGTGGACCTGCGGGACCTGTCCGAGGACGACCTGCGCCAGCGGGTCGTCATGGTGACCCAGGAGAACTTCCTGTTCACCGGCTCGGTCGCCGACAACATCCGGTTCGGCAAGCCGGACGCGACGATGGAGGAGGTCGTCGAGGCCGCCAAGGTGATCGGCGCGCACGACTTCATCAGCGCACTGCCGAACGGGTACGACACCGCGGTCGAGAAGCGTGGATCGCGGTTGTCGGCGGGGCAGCGGCAGCTGGTCGCGTTCGCCCGGGCGTTCCTGGCGAACCCGGCCGTCCTGATCCTGGACGAGGCGACGTCCAGCCTGGACATCCCGAGCGAACGGCTGATCCAGCGGGCGCTCAAGACGATCCTGGCCGACCGGACCGCGATCGTGATCGCGCACCGGCTGTCCACGGTCGAGACCGCCGACCGCGTGCTCGTTCTGGAGTACGGCCAGATCATCGAGGACGGCTCGCCCGACCACCTGATCACCATCGACGGCCACTACGCCGGACTGCACCAGGCCTGGGAAGAGTCCCTGGCCTGACGACAGCTCGCAGGAAGGGGGCGCAGCAGTTGCTGCGCCCCCTTCCTCGGTTTACGAGCGTCGGGCCACGCCTGCATCGCGGACGACTGCCCACGCGTCGGCGACCTGGCCCACGTGCTGGAGCTTGTCCGGGTTCACCACCGCGCGGATCGCCTGGATCCGGCCGTCGGCGATGTCCAGCGTCCAGGTGTTCACGACGCGTCCGTCCGCGTCGCGGAAGATCGCCCCCGGCTGACCGTTCACCTCGCGCGGCTCGACCACACCACCGATCCGCGCGAACGGCTCCGCGAGCCCCGCCAGCATCCGCGCCACGTTCACCGCGCCGACGATCAGCCCACGACCCCACTGCGGCGCCTTCCCACCGGCGTCCCCGGCCAGTTGCACGTCGGCCGCGAGGAACTCCGTCAACGTCGCGACATCCCCGTCCTTGAACGCATCGAAGAACCGCACGGCCAGCTCGTCCCGCTCGCGTCGATCAGCCGCGAACCGGACTCTCCCCGCATCCATGTGCCGCCGCGCCCGCACCACCAACTGCCGGCAGGCCACCTCCGACCGGCCCACCGCCGACGCCACCTCCGCGAAACTGAACCCGAACACCTCGCGCAGGACGAACGCCGCGCGCTCCAGTGGGGACAGCCGCTCGAGCAGGAGCAGCGCTGCCATCGAGACCGAGTCGGCCAGCTCGGCCGTCCGCTCCGGGTCCTCGTACGGGTCCGCCAGCAAAGGCTCCGGGAACCACGGCCCGACGTACTGCTCGCGCCGGTGACGCGCGGAGCGCAGTACGTCGACCGAGATACGGGTGACGACCGCGGACAGGTAGGCCTTCGTGGAGGCCGGCTCCGTCGGGGAAGCGGAGTACCGGAGCCAGGTGTCCTGTACGGCATCCTCCGCCTCGCTGACACTGCTGAGGATCCGGTAGGCGATCGAGAACAGCAGCGGCCGCAACTCCTCGAACTGCACGTCCTTCGAAGCCATCAGCTCAGCTCAGCCTTGAAACCCTGGCGCCAGGACGGGTACTGCAGCTTCCACCCGAGCTCCCGCTTCGCCTTGGCGTTGGAGAAGCCACGTCCTTCGGTCATCATCACTACGGCCTGGTCCCCCGCCAGCGGACGCGCCAGCCACACCGGGATACGCATGGGCGGTTTCGCGCCGGCACACTGCGCCAGGTATGGCAGCCAGTCAGCAGCCGGCGCCGGCTCATCGTCCACGATGTTGAACACGCCCGTGACCTTCTGCTCGACAGCCAGCACCGTAGCGCTCGCCGCATCATCCAGGTGCACCCAAGAACTGTAGCCAGTCCCCTTCCCCACCAACGGGTACTGGCGCTTGCGTAGGAGCTCCACCTGGTCGTCGACAGCACCTGGCCCATAGAAGGCCCCGTACCGCATGACTGCTCCACCGACCTTCAGGACCAGGTCCTCGATCCGGCTGAGCGCCTTGAGGCCCACGTTCGCCGCTGTGCCTTCAAGGAGGTCGAGAGGGTCCTCTTCGGTCTTGACCCAGCCACCTTCACGGATACCGTTCCAACTCGCGTAGCCCTGCGCGACGAAGTGCGGCACACCCACAGCCTGGGCTGCGGCCAGGAGATGGTCCGTGCCTTCCGTACGCAACCGGTTGGTCTTGGCGAACCACTTGTCCGGGTGCTTGATGTCCGGCTTCCCCGCATGCGCCAGGGAGATCGCCGTCATCTGATGGACGATCACATCCGGCTTGGCCAACGCCACTGCCTCACCAACAGCAGTACCGTCCAGCCCGTCCAGCACCACACCGTCAGCGCCAGCAGCCTTCAACAGCCCCAGCTTGCCCGCACTGGTCGTGGTAGCAGTCACCTGATGCCCCCGCGCCACCAACTGAGGTACCAATCGGCGCCCGAGCACGCCACTCCCACCAGCAACAAACACCCGCATAGTCATCGCCCTTCTCGTCTTTGACCCCGAGACGAGGCAGCCGGGGAGCCTGTGACATGTCGGTGGGTGCCGATAGGTTGACGGGATGCTCACCACGTTGGCTGTCGAGAACTACCGGTCGCTCCGGCGGATCGTCGTGCCGTTGGGTGGGCTGAACGTGGTGACCGGGGCCAACGGGACGGGGAAGTCGAGTCTGTACCGGGCGCTCCGGTTGCTGGCCGACGCCTCGCGCAACGGTGCGGTGGCGGCGCTGGCGCGGGAGGGTGGGCTCCAGTCGACGCTGTGGGCGGGTCCGGAGCACGTCCGGAAGGACCGGCCGACGCAGGGCACCCGGCGGACGGGGCCGGTGACGTTGCGGATGGGGTTCGCCGGGGACGACTACGGCTACCTGATGGATCTCGGGCTGCCGATCGCGCACGGGTCCCAGTTCGACCTGGATCCGGAGATCAAGCGCGAAGCTTTGTGGGCCGGGCCGTTTCTCCGGCCGGCCGCGCTGCTGGTCGAGCGCGCCAACCATGACGTACGGATCCGTGCAGCCGGTGGTGATTGGC
Source organism: Kribbella sp. (assembly GCA_035697365.1). Lineage (GTDB taxonomy): Bacteria > Actinomycetota > Actinomycetes > Propionibacteriales > Kribbellaceae > Kribbella. The sequence continues at coordinate 3,368 of DASSDE010000768.1, forward strand.
AGCGTGCGGGACATCAGCTGCAGACGTTCGACAGCATGCTGAGCGAGTTCGCGGATCCCGAGCGCGCGCCGGAGCTCCTGGTGGTGCGGGAACGTCTGCGCGGCTGGCGGTTCTACGACCACTTCCGTACCGACGAGACCGCACCGGCCCGGCGGGTGCAGGTCGGCACCCGGACCGCGGTCCTCGCCCCGGACGGTGCGGACCTGGCTGCGGCGCTACAGACGGTCCGTGAGCTGGGCCCACGCGGCGCGCTGGACGAGGCGATCGACCTGGCGTTCCCGGGCAGCCGGATCGAGGTGACGAACACTGCCGGCCGCTTCGAGATCGCGTTCCATCAGCACGGCTTGCTGCGGCCGTTGTCCGGCGCAGAGCTGTCCGACGGCACCCTGCGGTACCTGCTGTGGGTCGCCGCGCTGCTCACCGCGCGTCCGCCTGAGCTCCTGGTCCTCAACGAGCCCGAGACCAGCCTGCACCCCGACCTACTGCCTGCCCTGGCGAACCTGGTCGTCACCGCGGCCAAGGAGACCCAGGTGATCGTCGTCTCGCACTCGCGCCCGTTCATCAGCGCGCTCGCGGCTCTCTCCCCCGAGCTGCAAACGATCGAGCTGCTCAAAGAGAAAGGCGCCACCACCATCACCGGCCAAGGCCCCCTGGACGAGCCACCATGGAAGTGGCCGACTCGTTAGGGCGTGTCTCCCTAGTGCTTGACCGACTCGAAGCGGACCAGGATGACCGAGCCGGTGGCGGACAGGGCGAAGCCGAGGATGGCGGCGGGCCACCAGCCGGCGCGGACGGCGTCGTCGAGGACGAAGACGCCGACGGCCGCCGGAGTGATGGTCTGCAGCGCGATCATCGGTGTGGTTGCCAGCGTCACCGAGCCGCGCTGCAAGGCCAACGAGTACAGGATGAAGGCCAGCGCGCCACTGATCGGCAACGTATAGAGCGTGGGGCTGTGGAGCAGCTCGCTGATCGACCCGTCCTGCAGCAAGCGCGCCGAGATCGCCACGCCGGCGTACCCGAGCCCCGCCAGCAGGCCGAGCAGTGCGGTCGAGGCACCGTGTTGCGAGCGACTGGCGACACCGCCCAGTACTGCGATGGTCACGAGGCCGACGACGATGCCGATCGTGAGGCCGTGATGTTGCGCGCCGGCGCCCGCGTCACCGGCCGCAACCGCGAGCAGACCGAGCCCGACGACGACGCCGAACACCGCGGACCACTCGAGGGTGCTCAGCCGGTCCGACATCAGCCGGGTCGCCAGCAAGGCCGTGACCACCAGGCTGACCGCGATCCCCGCCTGCGCGAGGTACAACGGCAACAGCCGCAACGCCACGAAATGCAGTCCGAAGCCGGCCAGGTTCAGCGCCAGCGCGCCGAGGAACGCGGGCTGCTTGAGCAGCTTGACCACGAACCCGCCGAGCCGCCGCGGATCCAGCTCCGACTCGGTCGGGACCTTCCGCGAACCGACGGCCTGCAGAATCGCCCCGACACCGAACAGCACCGCGGCACCGAGTGCCGCGCCGAGACCGAGAACCACTACGCGACAGCCCTACGGCGCCACGTCAGGTACAGGCTGAGGGCGCCGTAGTAGACCAGGTAGGCCAGGGAGATCGCGACCACGATCGCGTTCGGGTCGGGCATCTGCGCCAGCAGGACGGCGTACGAGGCGAGCCAGATCGCGGTCGCCAACAGGTTCAGCGAACGGAACGCCTTGGTGCGCGACGGGTAGACGTACTTCACCGGGATGAAGACCAGGATCGAGAACACGACCAGCAGCACGCCGGTGGCGACCGGGCTGAGGCCGAGCACGATGATGTAGAACGCGACCACGTTCCAGTAGCTCGGGAAGCCCAGGAAGAAGTGGTCCTCGGTCTTCGCGTCGACCCGGCAGAACTGGTAGCTGGAGGCGAGCAACGGCAGGGCGCCGAGCACGCCGCCCCAGGTGCCGGCCGGGAGGTACCCGCCGGTCCAGAGCAGCACGATCGGCGCGAACGCGTACGTCAGGTAGTCGACGATGTTGTCGAGCATCGCCCCGTCGAACCACGGGATGGTCTCCTTCACCCGCAGCCGGCGCGCGAGCATCCCGTCGGTCCCGTCGATCACCAGGGCAGCGAGCCCGAGCCAGAGCGCCCGGACGGCGTCGCCGTCGATGGCGGCGATCACGATCAGCAGCGCGAGCACCGTTCCGCTCGCGGTATAGGCATGCAGTGCAAGTCCGGCCAGACGCAGCCGCGTCGACCCGACGAACGGTTCCCGCACCGCGTCGTGTGTGGTCAGGACATCTCCCAGAACTCAGGCGACGCAGAGCGCCGGGCCGGGTCAAGGTCAACCCGGCCGTCGCCAGCGTCTCACAAGCCTGGTCCCGCCCCCGTCACCGACCGTCATCCGGAGCGAGATCTTTGCAGCTACTTGACCGGGTCGAGCAGGAACAGCGGGATCTTCCGGGTGGTCTTGGTCTGGTACTCCGCGTACGGCGGGTAGGCAGCGACGGCCCGCGGCCACCACTCGTCGTACTCGGCGCCGTCGATCTCACGGGCGACGTACTCACCGTGGATCTCGCCGTCCTGCAGGACCACCTTCGGGTCGGCCTTCAGGTTGTTGTACCAAACCGGGTTCTTCGGGGCGCCGCCGAGCGACGCGACCGCGGCGTACACGCCGTCGTGCTCGACGCGCATCACGGGCACCTTGCGGATCTTGCCGGACTTGGCGCCGCGCATCGTCATCAGCACCACCTTCATGCCCCGGATGTCGACCACGTCGGTGGTGCCGGCCTCGGTGACCTTGTCGACCTGTTCCCGGACCCAGCCGGCGGTGCTCGGTGCGTACTCGTCGTCATGCTTTGATGTCATACCAGTCATAAAGCCAAGCATAATAGTGACGCATCAACATCTAAACCAGCGGCGCGTCACAAAGGGCGCTCAGACCGAACAGGACCGCAGCTGGGTCGCCGTGGCGATCGTCGCTTCGATCCACCGGCGGCGCAGGAAGTGCGCCTTGAGCAGCCGGTGCACGCCGTCCAGGACGACCAGCCGGCCGCGGTACGCGACCAGGTTGATCGGGAAGTCGAGGTCCGCGTCCATCACCCGCTGGTAGTGCGCGCGAAAGTTCATCGGGGTCTCCGCGACCTGGTGCGGGGTGACCTTGAACCGCTCACCCTCGAGCTGCCACAGCGGCAGGTCGAACATCCAGACCAGGTCGGCGATCTCGACCGGTTCCACCTTCAGGTCGAGCTCCCACAGCTTCGCCAACTGCCAGCGGTACGGCGGGAACACCTCCCGCAACGTCTCCGGCATCATCGCGACCAGTTCCTCGAACGAGACGTCCGGCGCGGCCCGATCCGCCGCCGGCCCGAACGAGTCACCCAGCCCATCGATCGTCACGACGCAGCACGCTACGCCATCGGTACGGCGATCACGACCACGTTGCTGAGATAGATCTGTCCGTTCCAGTCCTCACACGTGACGAGCACGAGTCGTCCCGGCACACCTTGGTCGAACACCTGGGCCGCACGCTTCGCCAGCGTGGCCTTCCGGTACGTCGTGACCGTCGTGACCTTGTACCGCAGGGGGCCTCGCACCGTCGCGACCTGGACGACGGACCCGGGCACCAACTGTTCGAGGTCGTCGAAAGCACCGCCGCCGTTGTGCACCGTGTGACCGGTGATGATGGCCGAGCCGCGAGCGGCGCCGGGCTGCACGCCGCCCGACCACCAGCCGACCGTCGACGCATCGGAAGGAGGCGTCAGAGCGGCATGCACCGCCTTGATCGAGACAACCGGGGCGGTCACGTTCAACTGCGGGATGCTGATCGAGGTGGGACGGCCGGGACGCGGTGCGACCGACGTACGCGTCGGTGTCGCTGCCGGCCTCGGGACCGCTGCCGCCGGCGGATGCGCGCGCGACTCCACGGCAACCGGAGTTCTTCCGGCGGTGGCCGGAGACGGCGGCGTCACCGCGCTCGCACCATCATCGCGGCCGAACTGCAGATAGGCGCCGGCCGCGAGCACCCCCAGACCCACGACCGCAACCACCCCGCTCCACCGCAGTGGAGCGGGATGGCCGCGACGACGTGCAGGGCTCACCTCAGACGCTGTGCTTTCCGCGTCGGCGGAGGGCGACGAAGCCACCGCCCGCGAGCATCGCACCGCCGGCCGCGAGCAGCAGACCGCCCACGAGCCCGAACGGGCTGTTGCCACCGGCACCTGTACCGCTGTCAGGTCCGCCGAAGCCGGCGTCGACCTCGGTCGGCACACCCTGCGTCGGGGTGCCGGACGGTACGTCAGAAACCGGCGTCGACGGGCTGTCGGTCGGCGCGGTCTCGGACGGAGTGTCCGACGTCGCCGGCGGCGTGTCGCTCGTCGCAGGCGGGGTGTCACTCGTCGGCGGCGGCGTGTCACTCGTCGGCGGCGGGGTGTCGCTGGTCGGCGGCGGCGTGTCCGTGGTCGGAGGCGGCGTGTCCGTCGTGGGCGGCGGGGTGTCGGTCGTCGGCGGCGGGGTGTCGGTCGTCGGCGGCGGCGTGTCCGTGGTCGGCGGAGGGGTTTCCGTCGTCGGAGGCGGGGTGTCACTGGTCGGCGGCGGCGTCGGGCTGGTCGGCGGCGTCGCGTCGCATCCCTTCACCCAGAACACCTTGTGCTTGGTGTCGTTGCCGATCGACCCGTCCGCGTGAATGGTGATCTTCACGTGGTAGCCCTGCTTCGGATGCGGCTGACCGGTGAACTTCAGCGTGTAAACCTCACTCGCGTCCAGGTCGGTCCCACCACCGGCGGCATCCCCGCCGATTAACGGGTTCAGGTTGCCCGACACCACCTCAAGCCCGGCGTCCGCGGTCGGCGACTTGTCCTCGAACTTGACCGTGGCGCGGTAGTCGTCGCCCTTGTCGTAGTTGTAGAACTCGACCCTGAACGTGCAGCCCTGGTGGGGGTTGTTGTTCGGCGGCTTGTCCGTGAGTACCGCGTCTTCGATCTTGATCGTGCCGTTGTTGCCCGGCGGGTTGTGGCCGTGGCCTTTGGTTGTCTGGTCGGCGTTGGCGGAGGGCGCGACGAGCAGGGCTGTGGCGCCGAGTAGCAGTGAGAGCGCTCCGGCTCCGGCGAAGATGCCGGCCCCCCGGGAACGCTTGCCCATCTGGGTCATGTCCATCCTCAATGCAGGGTAGAAGAAGTCTAGAGAAGTATTTCGGTTTCGTTACAGCAGTCAAGGCGCTCCGGTAACGATTGGCCACACAGATCGCACTGTTATCCACAGCTGGGCACGTACGGGCGGGAGGCAAGGACCGCCGGTACGTGCCCAGCTGTTGTTGCCGATGACAAGTTCGTCAGCGGGTGTGGCGTCCGTGGCGCCGGAGTGCGGCGATCGCGCCGCCGGCGAGGAGCATGCCGCCGAGGGTCATCAGGATGCCGCCGGCCTCGCTCGGGCGGCTGTCACTCGCCGCAGCCAGGCGCGGCGGTGGACCGGAGAGCCCGGCATCCACCGCCGTCGGTACGCCCGAGGTCCCCGAATCCGTTGCCGTCGGCGCCGACGTCATCCCCGAAGACACCGGCGTAGTCGCCGGGGTGCTCTCAGCCGTCGTCGGAGGCGTCATCACAGGAGTAGTCGACGACGTGGCGGGCGGCGTAGTTGGAGGTGTGGTGGGAGGCGTTGTCGGTGGCGTCGTGGGCGGCGTCGTCGGCGGCGTCGTCGGTGGCGTCGTCGGTGGCGTCGTCGGTGGCGTCGTCGGCGGCGTCGTCGGCGGCGTCGTCGGCGGCGTCGTCGGCGGCGTCGTCGGCGGCGTCGTCGGTGGCGTCGTGGGAGGCGTTGTCGGGGGTGTCGTGGGTGGGGTCGTGGGTGGGGCGTCGCAGCCCTTGACCCAGAAGACCTTGTGTTTGGTGTCGTTGCCCTTGGACTCGGGGGCGTGCACGGTGAGCTTCACGTGGTAGCCCTGCACCGGGTCCGGTGGGCCGGTGAACTTCAGCGTGTACACCTCACGTGCGTCCAGGTCGGTCCCACCACCGGCGGCATCCCCGCCGATGAACGGGTTCAGGTTGCCGGCCACGACCTGCAGCCCGGCGTCCGCCGTCGGCGCCTGATCCTCGAACAACACCTGCGCGGAGTACGGCCCGAGCTCGTAGTTGTAGAACTCGACCGTGAACGTACAACCCTGATGCGGGTTGTTCTCCGGCGGCTTGTCACCGAGCTCGACCCCGTCGATCTTGATGGTGCCGTTGTTCCCCGCCGCCGCCATCGCCGCGAGCGGCGCACCGGCCGCCGGAGCCGGTGGCGTCCCGCCCGACTGCGTCAGCATCACTCCGGCGCCGACCAGTACCGTCAACGCTCCCGCGGCCACCGCGGCAGCGGTCAGCTGAGCACGCACCCCATTGACGACCATTCCCCGTCCCCTGTTCTGCGTATGGTCATAGCCTGGGCGGACATCTCCTCAGCAGTATGACCTACTCGTTGCCCAAGTCAACGATTATGGGGATTGACAACGAGGGACTTGCTTGCCTCAGGCATGGGCCATGCGGTGGATGATGACGATCGCGGAGTCGTCCCCCGGTCCGCCGGCGGACTTGACCAGGTCCTTCGCGGCGCCCAGGAAGCCCTGTCCCACCAGGCGTTCCGCGTGTCCGGCGAGCCGATCGGTACCGCGGCCGATGTCTCGGCGCGGCGTCTCCACCATCCCGTCGCTGTACAGGAACAGCGCATCCCCGAGCTTCAACTGCCCGTGGTTCACCTTGAACTCCGGCGCCTCCACCAGACCGAGCAGCGGCCCGTCCGCGTCCCGCGACTGCCAGCGCCCGGACCAGGCGTCGAACTGGATCGCCGGCGGATGCCCCGCCGTCCGTACGTCGAACTCACCGGTCTCGAGGTCCACGACGACATGCACCACGGTCGCGAAGTCGTCGGCCCAGTCCTGCCGTCGCAGGTACCGGTTCGCCGACGGCAGGAACTCTTCTTCCGGTACGACACCCAGCAGGCCGCCGAGTGCGCCGGACAGCAGCAGTGCGCGCGTTCCGGCATCGATTCCCTTGCCGGAGACATCGACCAGCGCGACCTCGAACACGTGGTCGTGAACGGTCGACACCACGAAGTCACCCGAGAAGGTCGAGCTCCCCGCGGACTGGATCGCCGCCTCCACGCGCCACCCGGCGGGCAAGCTGGGCAGCGCCTGCTCGCCCTGCGCGGTCAGGGTGTCCCGCAACTCCATCAGCATCGACTCACCACGAGTACCTGGTACGCCGAGCCGGCTACGGACCTTCGCACTGGTCAGCACGATCCACCCGGCCAGTGCCAGTACCAGGAGGAACCCCCACCGGGGCAGTGCCGGCGGTCGGGTCACGACGACGTACGAACCGAACACCAGGGTCAGAACGACCAGTGCGACCAACTGGCGGAAGCGGGCCAGCAGCAGGCCGCCGAGCAACAACGGGATGACCAGCAACGACGCGGGCAGGATCCCTGGCAGCAGCAGACTGCCCAGGGCGAACACGAGCGACATCACGGCCAGCCCGAAGAACGCCACCCTTGGCTGCCGGCGGACGCGGCGTGCCAGCGCCTCGACCCGGCGGCCGATGCGTCGTATCAGCGCGTAGCCGCCGCTCTTCCTCATGGTGTGAAGAACATAACGGCACCGCCCGGTCCGCGCATCAATTCGCAACACAACTGATAACAGTCAACTCTTGCGAGTGAGACCGGTCCGCTGACATTTCGGGCACCAGAACAAGTTACGGCCAGCGAGCAGCTTCGTGCGAATCACCGACTGGCAGACGTAGCACCGTTGCCCCTGGCGCCGGTACACGTACACCTCACCGCCATGATCGTCCTGCCGCGGGTCACGGCCCATCGCCTCGGGCGTATGGTCCACCGCGACGGTGTCGATCCGCCCGGTCTCCACGCCGTACTTCATCAGCGCGAGCAGGTCGTCCCACATCCCCTGCCACTCGCGCTTCTTCACCACGTTGCCGGGCGTCATCGGGTTGAGCTTGGCGCGGAACAGCACCTCGGCGCGGTACACGTTGCCGACCCCGCTGAGCACGTCCTGGTTCATCAGCAGTTGCCCGATCGGGAGCTTGCTGCGGTGGATCCGCTTCCAGGCCAGCTCCGGATCGGCGTCGTCGCGCAAGGGGTCCGGGCCGAGCCGGCCGAGCAGCTTCTCGCGCTCCTCGTCGGTGATGACCTCGCAGACCGTCGCGCCGCGCAGATCGGCGTACGCGGTGGCGTTCTGCAGCCGTAGACGTACTTGACCGATCGGCAGGGGCACCGGTGCCGGTTTGATGTCCATCTTGCCGATCAGGCCCAGGTGGATGTGCAGCCAGCCGGCGCCTTCGAAGTCGGCAAGGAAGTGCTTGCCGTGGGCCTCCGTCTGCCGCAGCAGATGCCCGTCGAGCAGCGCAGCCCCCTCCGCGAAGCGCCCCTGCGGACTCGACGCCCGAACCACCCGTCCTCCGAACGCGTCCCAGACATCGTTCGCCAACCGATGCAGCGTATGACCTTCAGGCATGATTCCTCATATGGGGACGACAGGTGGTTCGAAACCCAACCGCACCGCTCCGGCGACTCCGGCGACGGTCGGCGTCGGGCGGAGTATGCGGGCGCGGGACGTCTCGCGGCCCAGGCGGGCGGTCAAGCGGCGGCCGGTGCTTCCGGAGACCGACCGGGACGATCAGGACAGTGGCGGGAGCTCGCCGGTGGCCTCGTAGCCGCTCAGCATGTCGATCCGCCGGGTGTGCCGCTCCTCACCGGAGTAGTCGGTCGCCAGGAACGTCTCGACGAACCCGGTGGCCTCCTCCTCGGTGTGCATCCGGGCGCCGACACTGATCACGTTGGCGTTGTTGTGCTCGCGGCCGAGCCGTGCGGTGTCGGTGCTCCAGGCCAGGACCGCCCGGACCCCCTTCACCTTGTTCGCGGCAATCTGCTCGCCGTTGCCCGAGCCACCGATCACGATGCCCAGACTGCCTGGGTCGTCGACCACAGCCTGCCCTGTGCGCAGGCAGTACGGCGGATAGTCGTCCACGGCGTCGTACACCGCCGGACCGTGGTCCACGACGTCGTGCCCGGCAGCCGTCAGGTGCTGCACCAGGTGGTTCTTCAGTTCGAAGCCGGCATGGTCAGAGCCGATATGCACTCGCATGGCACGCAATCTACTTGTCAGCTCACCTGTGCGCGCACGCCGCCCGGCACAGTCAGCGCCGCGGTCAGCTCGGTCACAGCGGCGTACGCCTGCTCGTACGGCGTTCCGCACGGGTGCAACGTGTAGACGGCCACGATGGTGCGGTCGCCCGCGCCGACCGTGCCAGTGGTGTGCAGTGCGTCGCTGACCAGGTCCACCACGGACTCCGGCTTCGTACGGTCCGACTGGTAGCCGCTGGAGCCGTGGAAGCCGGACCAGCCCTGTTTGATGCTGAAGCCAGGTGCGAACACGGATGCGATCCCGAAGTACTGGTCGAAACCGTCGGTCCCGTTGCGGGTCGCGTGGTGCAGGTGCCCCATCACGAACTCACGGACCGGCTGCGGTGCCTCGTCCAGCAGGTACCGGTAGATGCGCACGGTGTCGGCCGCCGTGATGGCGACGTACCCCCAGAAGCCCGGATGGCTGGCCGGCGGGCCGGCCGTGTGCGTCAGCCCGAGCCGCCCGACCATCCGCTCCACCAGGGCCGCGCCGTCCCGCTCCTCCCAGTAGTAGCTGGCCGCGTCGTCGTCGCTGCTGCGCAGCATGACCTGCAGCCGCTCCCGGTCAGCATCCGGTACGCGGTAGTCCGGCGCCCGGTCCCAGAAGAAGTCCAGCGCAATCAGCAGCTTCACTACCGACGCCGAGCGGAACCGCAGATCGGCGTTCTGCTGGTCGACGAACCGGCCGGCCTCGCGGTCGAACACCGCGATGCCGGCCGTCACCTCACGCAAAGTCATCGGGAACCTACTCACCACTGGACGGAATCCTGAGTGAGTAACTTTCACCGCTGAGGCGGCTCCAGTTCAAGCCCTCGGCTGTCAGTCGAAGATCGGACCGCGGTCCCGGGTGCGCTTGATCTCGAAGAAGCCCTCGGTGCCGGCGACCAGCCGGACACCGTCCCAGAGCTTGCCGGCCGCCTCGCCCTTGGGCGCCGGCGTCACCACCGGGCCGAAGAACGCGCTGCCCTCGACCGCGATCACCGGAGTTCCGACCTCCATACCGACCTGGTCCATGCCCGCGTGGTGCGATTTCGTCAGCGCGTCGTCGTACTTGTCGGTGTCGGCAGCCTCGATCAGCGAAGCCGGCAGACCGACTTCCTCGAGCGCCTCCTTCACCACGTCGCCCTTGCCGTCGCCGATGCCACGGCCTTCGATGTGGATCCGCTTGCCGAGTGCGGTGTACAGCGGCAGCAGCACCTCGTTACCGTGCGCCTGCTCGGCGGCGATCAGCACCCGGACCGGGCCCCGCAGGTTGCGCAGGTTGGCCTTGTACTTCTCGTCGATGTCGTCACGTCCGTCGTTCAGGAGGGCGAGGCTCATCAC
>DASSDE010000769.1:0-5108 GCA_035697365.1 Kribbella sp.
ACATCTGGACGCAGGAGCCGCACGAGGACGCGGTCGTGAAGAAGCCGGTGTTCGCGGGCGTCGAGGACTCGATCTGGACGTACGACGGGCATGCGGGGATGTACTACCGGCACGCGTTCTACCGCCATCAGCCGGACCTCGACGTGGGGCATCCGGAGGTCCGCGCGGACATCGCCAAAACCGTCCGGCACTGGCTGGACCACGGCGCGGACGGGTTCCGCGTCGACGCCGTACCGCACATGGTCAGGCAGGCCGCCGTCACCGACGACCGGGACGGCGGGTTCTGGTTCCTGGACGAGCTCGCCGCCGACGCGGACGGTGCGCCGTTGATGGGTGAGGTGGATACGCCGCCGTCGACGTACGGCGAGTACTTCGGGAACGGTGACCGGCTGCGCGGGATCCTCGACTTCTGGACCAACAACCTGCTGTTCCTCGCGCTCGCCCGGCGCGCCGCCGAGCCGCTGGAGCGCGCGATGCGCCGGCAGCCGGACCCGCCGGACGGCTGCACGTACCTGAACTGGCTGCGCAACCAGGACGAGCTGAACCTCGCCCTGCTGGACGACGACGAGCGCGCCGAGGTGATGGAGGCGTTCGCGCCGGACGCGGACATGCGCGTGTACGGGCGGGGCATCCGCCGCCGGATCGCGCCGATGCTGGACTTCGACGCCCGCCGGATCGCGATGGCACACGCGATCGTGATGTCGCTGCCCGGGGTCCCGATCGTCCGGTACGGCGAGGAGATCGGGATGGACGAGGACCTTTCACTGCCCGAACGGAACGCGGTCCGTACGCCGATGGACTGGGCGGCCGCCGAACGGCAGGAGCTCGAACCGGGATCACTCCTCAGCCGCGTCGCCCAACTGATCCGGACCCGTCGCGAGCTGGGCGCCCTTTCTCCCCATCACGCCGAGACGGTCCCCAGTGGATCGTCCAGTGTGTTCGCCATCCTGCATCATCGCCGCGATGACGCTGTACTGATGCTGGTGAACCTTGCCGACGACGAGGTGCAGCTGCAGCTCGACCACGAGCCGGCGGCCGACCTCCTGGCCGACCGGCAATACGCCCCGGCCACAGCCGAGATCACTCTGGGCGGCTACGGCTACCGGTGGTTGCGGATCAAGTAGAAACCTGTTTGCACCCGGCTACCCCGGGTACCGACCTCGCTGATCGAGAGTCGGGAGGTCGTCCGTGGCTGTGCAAGTGGAGTTTGGCGGAGTTCAGGCGCCGGAGGGACTCGCGGCTGCCTTGGAGGCTGCGGTCGACGGCGAAGTACGGTTCGACGCCGGCTCGCTTGCGACGTACTCGTGCGACTCGTCGAACTATCGCCAGATACCGCTCGGGGTCGTGGTGCCACGCACGGTCGACGCAGCCGCGGTGGCGGTCGCGGTCTGCAGCCGCGCCGATGTTCCGGTGTTGTCCCGTGGGGGTGGGACGAGCCTCGCCGGGCAGACCACGAACGCGGCGGTCGTGATCGACTGGACCAAGTACTGCCACCGCGTGGTGTCGGTCGACGCTGCCGAGCGGACATGTGTCGTCGAGCCCGGGATCGCGCTCGACGACCTGAATCGGGCGCTCGAGCCCGACGAGCTGATGTTCGGGCCGCGGCCGTCGACGCATCAGAGCTGCACGATCGGTGGCATGGTCGGCAACAACTCGTGCGGTGCGAGCGCGCAGGCGTACGGGAAGACCGTCGACAACGTCCGGCGGCTCGAGGTGCTCACGTACGACGGGGTCCGGATGTGGGTCGGGCCAACGGACGATCCGGAAGAGATTGCGGCCGGCAACGATCGCCGTGCGGAGATCTACCGCGACCTGCTCGCCCTGCGGGATCAGCACCTCGGTGAACTGCGCACCGGCTACCCGAACATCCCGCGCCGCGTCTCCGGGTACAACCTGGACGCGTTGCTGCCGGAGAACGGCTTCGACGTCGCGCGCGCCCTGGTCGGCAGTGAAGGCACGCTGGTCACGGTTCTGCGGGCCGAGCTGGAGCTGGTGAAGGTTCCGAAGTACCAGACGATGGTCGTGCTCGGATATCCGAGCCTGGAGGCCGCCGGTCATGCGGTACGGCGGGTGCTGCCGCACAACCCGTGGCAGCTCGAAGGGCTGGACGAGGTACTGGTCGACCTCGAGCACAACGAACACACCGTCGACACGGCGATCGAGCGGCTGCCCGAAGGCCGTGGCTGGCTGACCGTGCAGTTCGCCGGCGACACGTTCGAGGAGGCCGATCGGGCCGCGCACGGGCTGATGGACGACCTGCACGACGGCGAAGCGACGATCAGCTACCTCGACGATCCGGGCCGTGAGCAACAATTGATCGAGCTCCGGGAGGCCGGTCTCGGCGCGACCGCCCACCCAGCCGCGAAGCACGAGAACTGGGAGGGCTGGGAGGACTCCGCCGTTCATCCGGACGACCTCGGGGACTATCTGCACGATCTGCGGGCGCTGCTCGACCGGTTCGGGTACGACGAGACCGAGACGTCGCTGTACGGGCATTTCGGGCAGGGCTGCGTGCACACCCGGATTCCGTTCGAGTTGCGCACCGCGGACGGCATCGCGCAGTACCGCGACTTCGTCGAGCAGGCCGCCCGGCTGGTGAAGCGCTACGACGGGTCGCTGTCCGGCGAGCACGGCGACGGGCAGTCAAGGGGCGAGCTGCTGACCACGATGTTCGGGCCGGAACTGATGCAGGCCTTCGGCGAGTTCAAGGCAGTCTTCGATCCGGGGAACCGGATGAACCCGGGCAAGATCGTCGACCCGAACCCGCTCGACTCGCACCTGCGGCTCGGCACGTCCTTCGCGCATCCCCCGTTGCGCACCGAGTTCGGCTATCCGCGCGACGACGGCAAGTTCAGCAAGGCGGCGATGCGCTGCGTCGGGATCGGTAAGTGCCGGCAGTCGTCGTCGGCCGACGGTGAGGTGATGTGCCCGTCGTACGAGGTCACCCGCGAGGAGGAGCACTCGCCGCGCGGGCGGTCCCGGTTGCTGTTCGAGATGGTGCGCGGCGAGGTGATCCCGGACGGCTGGCGCTCGACCGAGGTCCGGGACGCGCTGGACCTGTGCCTGGCGTGCAAGGGCTGCAAGGTGGACTGCCCGGTCGGTGTGGACGTGGCGACGTACAAGGCCGAGTTCCTGTCGCATCACTACCGGCACCGGTTGCGTCCGATGGCGCACTACTCGATGGGATGGCTGCCGCTGTCCGCCCAGGTGGCGAGCCGCGCACCGAAGCTTGTGAACGCGGCGACGCGGACGCCGATCCTCAGCAGTCTGCTCAAGCGTGCCGGCGGCATCGCTATGGAACGCGACCTGCCGCGCTTCGCCGAGCAGACCTTCACCGACTGGTTCGCGAAGCGCCCACGGCGGCAGGGCACCCGGATCATGCTCTGGCCGGACACGTTCACGAACTTCTTCCATCCGTCGGTCGGCCGCTCCGCGGTGCAGGTGCTGGAGGCGGCGGGCTACCAGGTCACTGTCCCCGATCGCCCGGTGTGCTGCGGACTCACCTGGATCTCGACGGGTCAGCTCGGCATCGCCAAGCGGGTTCTGCGGCGTACGGTCGACGTACTGCGGGACACGATCCGCGCCGGCGTACCGATCGTCGGGCTGGAGCCGTCCTGCAGCGCGGTGTTCCGGTCGGACGCGCCGGAACTGCTGGACGACGACGAGGATCTCCGGCGGCTGTCGAAGCAGTTCGTCACGTTCGCCGAGCTGCTGAAGGACTGGGATCCGCCGCAACTGGACGTCCGCGCGATGGTTCAGACGCACTGCCACCAGCACGCGGTACTGACGTCCGACGCCGACCTGATGCAACGCGCCGGCATCGACCGCGAGCAACTGGACTCCGGCTGTTGCGGCCTCGCGGGCAATTTCGGCTTCGAGCGCGGTCATTACGAGGTGTCGATGGCCGCGGCCGAGCGGGTGCTGCTGCCCAAGGTACGGTCCGCGGCCGCGGAGACCGTGATCGTTGCCGACGGCTTCAGTTGCCGTACCCAGATCGAGCAAGCCACCGACCGGCGGGCCGTTCATCTCGCCGAACTTCTGGCAGGAAGGTTGTCATGAGCACCACAGTTGCCGACTTCGTACTTCAGCGCCTGCGCGACTGGAACATCGACCATGTCTTCGGGTACGCCGGCGACGGGATCAACGGCCTGCTGTCGGCCTGGCAGAAGGCGGAGAACAAGCCACAGTTCGTCCAGGCCCGGCACGAGGAGATGGCGGCCTTCGAGACGGTGGGGTACTCGAAGTTCACCGGACGGGTCGGCGTCTGTACGGCGACCAGCGGGCCGGGCGCCATCCACCTGCTGAACGGGCTGTACGACGCGAAGCTCGACCACGTACCGGTGGTGGCGATCGTCGGCCAGACGGCGCGCACCGCGATGGGCGGCAACTACCAGCAGGAGGTCGACCTGCACACCCTCTACAAGGACGTCGCGTCCGACTACTGCCAGACGGTGATGGTCCCCGAGCAGCTGCCGAACGTGCTCGACCGCGCGATCCGGATCGCGACGTCCCGCCGTACGGTGACCGCGCTGATCATCCCGTCGGACCTGCAGGAGCTCGAGTACACGCCGCCGTCGCACGCGTTCAAGATGGTGCCCTCGAGCACCGACCTGAGCTGGTCTGCCCCGGTCCCCGCCGCGGACCAGCTCGACCGCGCGGCGGAGATCCTGAACGCCGGGTCCAAGGTGGCGATCCTCGTCGGCCAGGGCGCCCGCGGCGCGGTGGACGAGCTCACCGAGCTTGCCGACCTGACCGGAGCGGGCGTTGCGAAGGCCCTGCTGGGCAAGGACGTTCTGCCCGACGAGCTGCCCTGGGTGACCGGCTCGATCGGACTGCTCGGCACCCGGCCCTCGTACGAGCTGATGATGGACTGCGACACGTTGCTCGTGGTCGGATCGAACTTCCCGTACACCCAGTTCCTACCGGAGTTCGGCAAGGCTCGGGCGGTCCAGATCGATCTGGATCCAACGATGATCGGGATGCGCTACCCGTTCGAACTGAACCTGGTCGGCGACGCGGCCCGGACGTTGCAGGCGCTGATCCCGCTGGTCCATCGCAAGGAGGACCAGTCGTGGCGATCCGGGGTCGAGAGCAACGTTCGGCGCTGG
>DASSDE010000770.1:0-5528 GCA_035697365.1 Kribbella sp.
TGGTCGAGGAGGGGGCGAAGGTTCGGGGGTGTTGGGAGTGGGGCCGGGGGGTGGGCTGGGTGAGGGTGGCCCAGGCTAGTTTGGCGGCGCCTAGGGCTGAGAGTTCGGGGATGTTGGCGGCTTCGACGGGGGCGCCCAGTAGGTCGGCTTGGGTTTGCATGAGGAGGTTGGAGACGGTGGCGCCGCCGTCGGCTCGGAGGGTGGTGAGTGGGCCGGGGATGGTGTCGGTGATGTCGCAGATTTGGTGGGCGACGGCGTCGACTGCGGCGCGGGCGATGTGGGCGCGGGTTGTGGAGCTGCTCATGCCGGTGAGGGTGGCGCGCGCTTCGCGGTCCCAGTGCGGGGCGCCGAGCCCGGTGAAGGCCGGCACGAGGATCACGCCTTCGGCCGACGGGACGGTTGCTGCCAGCTCCATCAGTGCGCCGACGTCCGGCAGCCCGAGCAGGTCCGCGGTCCACACCAGCGCGGCGCCGGACGAGACGATGTTGCCTTCGAGCGCGTACATCGGCCGGTCGGTCAGCCAGGCGAGCGTGCACCCAGCCGGTACGAAGTCCGCGACCGGCGTCATCACCGACGATCCGGTCCCGTACGTCGCCTTGACCATCCCCGTCTGCGTACAACCCTGCCCGTACATCGCCGCGTGCGAATCGGCCAGTACGGCAACGATCGGGATCCCGTCGGGCAGTCCCGGAACGCCCTTCGTAGCCCCGAAGCCGGCATTCGACGCCCGTACGTCACCAAGCGCCGACCGCGGTACGCCGAACGCGTCGAGCAACTCGTCCGACCAGTCGAGCGCAACCACGTCGTACAGCAATGTTCGCGAGGCGTTCCCGGCCTCGGTCAGGTGCTCTTGGCAACCGGTCAGGCGATGGATCAGCCAGGAGTCGACGGTGCCGACGCGAGCGTCCGACCGGTCGAGGAGCCAGCGCATCTTCGGTGCGGAGAACATCGCGTCGACGCGCAGTCCGGTACGTCGACGGACCAGATCGTCAACCGTAGCGGGCAGACCGGCGCACCACGCGCTCGTCCGGACGTCCTGCCAGCCGAGAACCGGGCCGACGGGGGTGCTCGTGTGGTCCCAGGCAACAACCGACTCGCGCTGAGTGGACAACGCAAGACCGACGAGCTCCACGTCCGGTCGCAGGCAGGCCGCGATCGCCGTGAGCACGCTCTGCCAGAGATCCTCTGCATCCTGCTCGACCCAGCCGGGGCGTGGGGCCGACAGCCCGACGGGGGATGAACCGCTCGCGAGGACGCGGCCGTCGGCGGCGACCAGGACCGCCTTGGAGTTGGTCGTGCCCTGGTCGATCGCGAGTACCGCCTGGGTCATCGCCCCTCCAAGATTCAACTGAGCCCTTGACGGGACTCTAGCCGCGTAGCGACACTCATGACGACAGGCTATGCAGTACTGAATATATATTCGATGGCGCTGAAGGAGAGTTCACGTGCGAGGTGGCCGGCGGCGGGTGATCATCGATACCGATGCCAAGAACGAGGCGGACGACCAGTTCGCCATTGTGCACGGGCTGTTGTCGCCGACGTTCGACGTCCGCGGACTGATCCCCGCGCACTTCGGCACCCGGCGGTCGGACCGCAGCATGGAGGAGTCCCGCGAGGAGATCGACCTGCTGCTGGACCTGACCGAACTGAAGGGGAAGATCACCGTCGCGAACGGCGCGCCGACCGGTCTCCCGGACGAGCAGACCCCGGTCGACTCCGACGGCGCCCGGCTGATCATCGAGGAGTCCAAGCTCGCGACCACGAACGACCCGTTGTTCGTGTCGTTCCTCGGCCCGCTCACCGATATGGCGTCGGCGATCCTGCTCGACCCCGAGCTCGTACGCCGCGATGTCGTGGTGATCTGGATCGGTGGTCGGGGCTACAACGGTTACGCGGCCGATCAGCGGATGGAGTTCAACCTGTCCAACGACGTCCATGCCGCGAACGTGGTCTTCGGGTCCGGCATCACCGTGTGGCAGGTACCGAGCGATGTCTACACGAAGGTCTCGGTCGGCTATGCGGAGCTCGAGGAGAAGATCGGCGACGCCGGTCCGCTCGGCAGGTACCTCGTCGACCAGCTGATCGAGTGGAACGACAAGTGGCACGGCGAGCCGATCGAGTCCCGCTCGCTCGGGGACTCGCCGGCGATCTCGCTGATGCTCTACCCGCACAGCGGCAACTTCCGGACCCGCCCGGCGCCGCGGTTCGGCGTCGACGGCTGGTACCTGCCCGGTACCGACAACCCGATCCAGGTCTGCGAAGAGGTCGACGTCCGGTTCCTGCTCGAGGACATGTACGCCAAGATCCGCCGCTTCGCGCGGCAGCGCAGTAGCAGTTCCCACCGCCCCGTACAAGGAGAAACTCATGACTGACCTGCCGGTCTTCGGCGCAGGCATCTGGCACTTCGCCACCTACAAGGACCGCTACGCCACCGACGGGTACGGCGAGCCCGTCGGTCTGCTCGAGCAGATCGACCGTGCGGGGGCCGTCGGCGACCTGTCGGTGGTCGACCTGAACTGGCCGTTCGCCGGCTACGACGGAACGCTGGACGAGGTCAAGGATGCGCTGAAACGCAACAACCTGAAGGCGATCGCGATCACGCCCGAGATCTACACCAAGGACTTCGTCAAGGGATCGCTGACCAACCCCGATCCGGCCAAGCGCAAGCAGGCGCTGGAACTGTTGCACCAGGCAACCGAACTGGCGAAGGACCTCGGCTGTTCGTACGTGAAGCTGTGGCCGGGCCAGGACGGCTGGGACTACCCGTTCCAGGTGAACTACCACGACATCTGGAACCTCGCGCTGGACGGCCTCAAGGAACTGGTCTCGGCGCACCCTGACATCAACTTCGTGATCGAGTACAAGCCGCGCGAGCCGCGAGTCAAGATCATCTTCCCGAACGTCGCCCGCACGCTGCTCGGTATCGAGAAGATCGGCCTGCCGAACCTGGGCATCCTGCTCGACTTCGGCCATTCGCTGTACGGCCAGGAGACGCCGGCGGACGCGGCGCAGCTGGCGATCGACTACGGCCGGCTGTTCGCGATCGACGTCAACGACAATCTGCGAGGCTGGGACGACGACATGGTGGTCGGCTCGGTGCACCTGGTGGAGACGTTCGAGTTCTTCCACACACTGCGCAAGAACAACTGGGAAGGCGTCTGGCAGCTCGACCAGTTCCCGTTCCGCGAGGACAGCGTGCAGGCCGCGAAGCAGGCGATCACCTTCCTCAAGGCGGTGCACCATGCCCTCGACGTACTGGACGAACAGGCGCTCGCCGCGGCCCAGGCGTCGCACGACGCGCTCGCGGCGCAGAAGCTGGTCCAGAAGGTCTTGCTGAGTTCCATGGCAGAGATCGCATGACGCTGACCGTCGAACACACGACGATGCCGGTGCCCGGGCGACTGCCGGTGCACGCGGAGCGCTCCGAGCGGGTCGCGCACATCGCCGAGGCCGCCCGGCAGATCCGGATCCAGGACCTCAAGCTGGTGCACCACGCCGGTGCCGGCCACATCGGCGGTGACTTCTCCGCGATCGACATCCTGGCCACGCTGTACGGGGCCGTGCTCGACATCTCGCCGCAGAGAGTGAACGACCCCGAGCGGGATCGCTTCATCCTGAGCAAGGGGCACGTCGCCGGGGCGCTGTACACAACACTGGCAGCGTTCGGGTACCTGCCCGTGGAGGACCTGGCGACGTTCCTCAAGCCGCTGTCCGCACTGAACGGGCACCCGAACCGGAACAAGGTGGCCGCCGTCGAGGCGAACACCGGCCCGCTCGGGCACGGCCTGCCGGTCGCGGTCGGGCACGCATTGTCTGCGAAGCTCGACGGCTCGGCACGCCGTACGTACGTCCTGGTCGGGGACGGCGAGTTGCAGGAGGGGTCGAACTGGGAGGCGATGATGGCCGCCTCGCAGTACCAGCTGGACCGGTTGACCGTGATCGTCGACCGGAACCGGCTGCAGCAGGGCGCGACCACCCAGGAGACCAACGAGCTGGATCCGTTGCCGGCCAAGGCGGCCGCGTTCGGGTTCGCGGTGGTCGAGGTGAACGGGCACGATCACGGCGAGCTGCTCGACGTACTGTCCGCGGTACCGGTCGAGCCGGGCAGGCCGACGTTCGTGATCGCTCATACGCACAAGGGCCATCCGATCTCGTTCATGAGCGACAACGTCGCCTGGCACCACCGCGTACCGGATGCCGCTGAGTACCAGCAGGCCCTGAAGGAGCTGCGATGACAGTCGTCGAGACCCGCTCGATCGCGGAGCAGCCGCGCTACGACTGCCGGGACGCGTACGTCGAGACGCTCTCGGAGCTCGCGCACGCGGACCATCGGATCGTTGGCGTGGTCAACGACTCGGTCGGATCGAGCAAGCTGACCAGCTTCCGCAAGGCGTTCCCGGACCGGCTGATCAACGTCGGGATCGCCGAGCAGGACATGGTCGGCGTCGCCTCCGGGCTGGCGAACGGCGGCCGGATCCCGTTCGTGTCGGCGGCGTCCTGCTTCCTCACCGGTCGTGCGCTGGAGCAGATCAAGGCCGACGTCGCGTACTCCAACACCAACGTCAAGCTCTGCGGGATGAGCCCCGGCGTCGCGTACGGCGAACTCGGCCCGACACACCACTCGATCGAGGACATCGCCTGGCTGCGCGCAATCGCCAATCTGACCATCATCGTGCCCGCGGACCCGATCGAGACCGCGGCCGCGCTGCGCTGGGCGGCCGCGTCCGAGGGACCGGTGTTCATCCGGGTGAGCCGGATGAGCGTGCCGAAGGTGTACGCCGAGGACTACTCGTTCGAGCTCGGCAAGGCGATCACCGTACGGGACGGCAACGACGTGACGCTGATCAGCAACGGGACCGTGTTGTGGCGCGCCCTGGCCGCCGCGGAACAGCTCGCCGGGGAGGGGATCTCGGCGCGCGTGCTGTCGATGCCGACGGTGAAGCCGCTGGACACCGATGCCGTGGTCGCGGCCGCGAGGGAGACGGCCGGCATCGTGACCGCGGAGGAGGCGGTGTCCGGTGGCGGTCTCGGCGGTGCGGTCGCCGAGACCGTCGTACAGCAGCATCCGGCCCGGGTGACGATCCTCGGGATTCCCGAATTCGCCCCCACGGGGTCGGCCGGCTACCTGCTGGACCGCTACGGCCTCTCCGCCGAAGGCATCGCCGCCGCCGCCCGCAAACTCCTCCCCTAGACGCTTGCGTCCGAAGATCTGTGGCCTATGACCGCCGGATCTTCGGACGCAAGCGCTGAGTCACGCGAGGTAGTTGATGAGGTCGGCGATGGAGACGATGGCGAAGTGGTGGGTGTCGGCGAATGTCCGCAGGTCGGGGCCGGTCATCAGCGTGCCGTCGTCGTTCATCAGCTCGCCGATCACACCGACCGGCGGCAGGCCGGCCAGGCGGACGAGTTCGACGGTGGCCTCGGTGTGACCGGGCCGCTGCCGGACTCCGCCGTCGACCGCGCGCAGCGGCAGGATGTGGCCGGGCCGGATCAGGTCCGCGGACTGCGCCGAGGGGTCGGCCAGTACC
>DASSDE010000771.1:0-2551 GCA_035697365.1 Kribbella sp.
TCGCGGCGGGCAATCCAACGGCGGGCAATCCAACGACTGGCAGCCCGACGACCGGCAGCCCGACGACCGGCAGCCCAACGACGGGCGGTCCGCGTGGAAGTCGCACGGTACCGGCCGGTTGCAACGTTGCAGCGACGGCCGCCGACGGCTCCACGCCGCTGGCGCGCTGCTACGCGGTCGGGCGGGCCGCCGATCACGGCGGGCTGGCGCAGCGCACGGCCGGGCCGCTGCCCGGCTCGCTGGGGCCGAGCGAGATCAAGTCGGCGTACGCCCTGCCCGACGGTGGCGACGGGCGGACCGTAGCGATCGTCGACGCCTTCGGCTACCAGAACGCCGAGTCCGATCTGGCCGTGTTCCGGGCGCACTACGGCCTGTCGCCGTGCACGACGGACAACGGCTGCTTCCGGAAGGTCGACCAGCGCGGCGGAACGGACTACCCGCAAGAGGATGCCGGCTGGTCCATCGAGACGGCGCTCGACCTGGATGCGGTCTCCTCGGCCTGCCCGGACTGCCACATCCTGCTCGTCCAGGCCGACAGCAACAGCTCGCCGAATCTCGGCCAGGCTGTCGACACCGCTGCGTCCCTGGGCGCTGTGGCGATCTCCAACTCGTACGGCATCGACGGTGAGCTCCCGTTCGAGACGTACTACGACCACTACTACGACCACCCGGGGATCGCCGTCACCGTGTCGTCCGGCGACCTCGGCAACGTCCAGAGCTACCCGGCCACCTCGCCGAACGTGGTCTCGGTCGGAGGTACGAAGCTGACCCGGGACGACTCCACCGCGCGCGGCTGGCACGAAGCGGCGTGGGTCGACGGCGGCAGCGGTTGCTCGCTCTACGAGCCGCGCCCCGACTACCAGGACGGCCTCGACACCGGCTGTCCCGACACGCGGGCGACCGCCGATGTGGCCGCGGTCGCCGACCCGGACACCGGGCTCGCGGTCTACAACACCCTCGGACAGGACGGTTGGGCGCAGTACGGCGGGACCTCGCTGTCCTCGCCGCTGGTGGCCGCGATGTACGCGCTGGCCGGCACTCCCGTTCCGGGAAGTGACCCGGTCACGTACCTGTATCGCAAGGGCGCGCCGCTGAACGACGTCACCGAAGGCACCGACGGTTCGTGTGGCGACGTACGCTGCACGGCCGGCGCCGGCTGGGACGGACCCACTGGCGTTGGTACGCCCAACGGTGTGTCGGCCTTGACGCTCGGGGCCCACGGCTGGGTCTCGGGCTCGGTGCAGACCCGGAACCACGCGCTCGACGGCGCGACCGTCACCTTCACCGACCCGACGGGCTATCGCACCCGCGCGGTCGTCGACAAGTCGGGTCGTTACCGCGTCGCGGTGGCCGCCGGGACCTACCAGGTCGTCGCGTCGAAGTTCGGGTACGCCGACGTGACGCTCGACCGGGTCAGCGTGGCTGCAGACGCGTCCGTGTCCAGGAACTTCACGCTGACGGCGTTGGCCCGTCGTACGGTCAGCGGCGCCGTGACGGACGGATCCGGTCAGGGTTGGCCGATGTACGCGAAGATCTCTATCGGCGGGTACCCGGACGGTGCTGTGCACACGGACCCGTTCACCGGCCGTTACAGCGTGGAGCTCCCGGTTGGTTCGACCTATCAGTTGCACGTCGAGGCTGCCGGTCGGCCGGGCTACCAGGCCGCTGACACGAAGGTCGTCGTCGGCAACGGAAAGGGTTCGCTGCGGCGCGATGTCGCGCTGAAGGTGGACCCGTCGACCTGCGCGGCCGCCGGCTACGGGTACGCGTTCCATGGTGCCGGAACCGACTTCGAGGGATGGTCAGCGGCAGAGAACGGCTGGCAGGTCACCGATGAAGCGAGCAGCGGCAAGACCTGGACGTTCGACGACCCCGGTGCCAAGGGCAACCTCACCGGCGCCGGCGGGCAGTTCGCCATCGTCGACAACTGGGCGTCGCCGGTCCCGCGGCATGACACGAGCTTGGTCAGCCCGGTCGCGGACCTGTCGGACGTCGGCCAGCCGGTCGTCGGCTTCGACACGTACTACTACGACTACGGGTTCGGCGAGCAGGACGGCGTCGTCGACCTGAGCCTTGACGGCGGGGTTACCTGGCAGAACGTCTGGCGGGCGCCGGACGCCTTCGTCCAGGGCCACGTCGAGGTACCGATCCCGCAGGCCGCGAACAAGTCCGATGTCCGGGTGCGGTTCCGCTTCACCGGTGCGGCCGACAACTTCTGGGAGCTCGACGAGGTGTTCCTCGGCGCTCGGTCGTGCGAGCCGACGCCGGGTGGGCTGGTGGCAGGTTTCGTCCGCGACCACAACACCGGTGCGGCGCTGACCGGTGTGCAGGTCGCCGGCGGTGCGACTCCGGCGGTCAGCGGTGCGACCTCCGACGACGCACAGATCGAGGACGGCTACTACTGGCTGTTCGCGCCCACTGGCGACCTTTCGCTCAGCGCCACCGGGCGGCGGTACGCCGAGGCGACGAACAAGACCCGGGTGCTCCCGCACCGAACGACGCGGCTCGACTGGTCGCTCGAGGCGGGTCAGGTGACCGCGACGTCGTCCAC
>DASSDE010000772.1:0-2089 GCA_035697365.1 Kribbella sp.
ATCCGCACGGGAGGATCGTGTACGGATCGGGCAAGCGGCACCCCGACGCCGGCTTCATCACGATGGTGACCGGCCAGGGGTACCAGCCGCCGGTCGTGGTCGACACGGCCTGGCTGATGGTCGGGCACGCGGACGAGACGACCCACGTGGTCCGCGCCAACAACGCGCGGGGGTGGACGCTCGCGGTCGCGGACCCCCGGCTCGCCGCGCACCTGTTGCGCGACGTGCAACGACAGGGCGGTGGCAGTCAGCGACTGTTCGCCGACACCAAGTCGACCTACCAGCCAACCGTCGACGACTTGCTGCACGGCGGACTGCCCGGCAACGAGGCGGCGGCCAAGCACATCGACGACCAGCTGAAGGTCCTCCTGAGGGCCACCGGCCTGCGTGAGGACGAGCTGGTCCGGCTCCCTGTGCTCTTCGACGAAGTCCCCGGGACCGGGTTGCTCAAGGCAATGACTCCGGGTCTGACGAACGGTCTGTCGATCACTGCCCGTGACTTCGCCGCACCCGATCCGCACGGGCCGCGGCTGCACGGGCGGGACGTCTTCCGCCGGGTGACCGAGCAGACGCTGACTCGCAACGGCGTACACGTGCACTGGGTCGAGGACTTCTTCTGGGCGCACCTCGGCGGCGGTGAAGTGCACTGCGCGACCAACGCGCTCCGCGACACCCGGAGCACTAAGCCTTGGTGGTCCGGAAGCGCAGGCTCGGGTAGCGCGACTGGATGAAGCCGAGGCCGCGGTAGAGCTCGACACCGTCGTCGGTTGCGTGCAACTCGACCTGGCCGACGGCGGTCTCGTCGCAGAACCAGTCCATCAGTGCGACCACACAGGCCTTCGCCAGGCCGCGACGCCGGAAGTCCGGCTCGGTGCTGACGTTGTACAGGTGGCCGCGGACCGTACTCAGATCCCTCGGGCCCGGCGGGTGCGCGTAGACGTTGCCGGCCGCGCCCGCGACGACTCCGGCGACCGGATCGTCGACGAGGTACGCCGCGAACGTGTTCGGCGACGCCAACTGCCCGGCGAACCACTCGCGCGCGACCACCCGCCACGGAGCGTCCACTCCGCCGACGTCGTTGCCCATGGCCGCGAGCATCAATCCGCGTAAGTGGACCAGCGACTCCGTATCGTCCGCGCCCGCCCGTCGTACCTGAATGTCGGTCACCTGGTCGATCATGCCAACTTTTTGCCGGGTCAGTGAATCGTACGAATCATGGCCCCCAGCAGAGCTCAGCGCGCAAGCCGAGGACGCCGGGCAGAGCCCCGGCGCGCCGCATCGCGGCGACCGACCGGGATCGGCGCACTCGCGATCGCGGTGCTCGGTGTCCTGGTCCCCGGGACGGCGTACCTTGCCGCCCGCCGCCTGAAGCTCGGCGCGGTGGTGACCTGTGTCAGCCTCTGTCTGTACGGCGCAGCGGCCTACCTCGCGCTGCGGAAGCGGGACGCGGTGATCTCGTGGGCCCTGGACCCGGCGCTGCTGCTGTGGATGGTCGTCGGTCTGAGCGTGATCGGGATCGCGTGGGTGGTCGTCCTGGTCTCGTCGTACAAGATGCTCCGGCCGCTGACCGCGGGGCCGGCGTCCCGGATGCTCGGGTCGCTGGTGATCGGCGTGCTCTGTTTCGGGATGGCGTTCAGCACGGCGACCGGCGCCCAGACATTGATGGCGCAGCGCGAACTGGTCGACAAGGTCTTCGCGGGCGGTGACTCGAAGAGCGTCACCCGGCCGACGATCACGCCGAAGAAGGATGTCTGGGACCAGCTGCCGCGGCTGAACGTGCTGCTGCTCGGCGCAGACGACGGCGAGGACCGGCAGGGCACCCGGACCGACACTGTGATGGTCGCGAGCATCGACACCAAGACCGGCAACACCTCGCTGATCTCGCTGACCCGGAACTTCATGCGGATGCCGTTCCCGGCCGACTCGCCACTGCACAAGAAGTTCCCGACCGGATTCTGGGATCCGAAGGAGGGTGACGTCGAGGACTCCGACTACTACCTGGACGCCATGTACCGGAACATCCCGAAGCTTTACCCGGGGATCCTCGGCCCGTCGGACAACGAGGGTGCGGACATCCTGAAGGTGTCGG
>DASSDE010000773.1:0-7625 GCA_035697365.1 Kribbella sp.
TGCGAGTCAACCGCCCGCGACGCCAGCACCCTCGGCTACCGCGTCCTGATGGTCGCCGACGCAAACGCCGCCCGCCGCGACCAAGACCTCAACGCCACCCTCCACACCATCTACCGAACCTTCGGCGACGTCCGCCCCACGCCCGAACTACTCAACCTCCTCACACCCTGAACCCCACCCACCCCGGCCCTCGCAGGAACGCGTGCGTGTTCCATCGAACCCCGCCGGCCAAGTTGCGCAGACAAACTACGGCAGGACTCTTCACCTAGGTTGGCTCGATGACCTGCACCTGCTTTGCGACGAGCGCACTCCTGTTAGGGCACACGACCCCCGGTACGGTTGGAGCGTGGGCATGCCGCTCCGGATCGACGTGAGTCCTATGTATGCACAGGTCGCGATCCTCGATGCCACCTGGCAGGACTATCCCGAGTGGGAAGACGGGCAGGAGTGGGTCGCGTTCCGCGCGGAATCACTGATCGCCCCCGACAACCCTCCATATCCGGGCATCGCCGTGGCCACTCGGGGCGACGTCGGCACCGATGGACCGTGTCAGGTACGCGTGGAGGTGTGGTCCGGAGGCACACCCGATGGATTGCGACCCATCCATGAAACCGTCCTGAGCGTCGGCATCCATGGAGTACTGGTTGGCAACGAGCAGAGCGAGGACATGACCGAGCTGGCACTCCCGGAGGGGAACTACCCACTTCAGATCTGGGTCGACGCCGACACTCCAGGTCTCGTGTCGAGAGTCATCTTTCTCCTGGGCTCGCCTAGCCCCAGGTCCTCCGGCACAACATCCGCACCTGCCCCGTGCGCACCGTAGGCGGCTTGTCGCGCGCGGCGCAGGGCATTGGCTTGGGGTTGTGCGGCGGCGCGATAGCACGAGGTCGTCGCCGTTGCCGGCGCTGGCCGGAGGGTGGGTGGGGCGGCGCTTAGCACGGCGACGCAGGAGCCGCGCGTAGCACCGCGATGGAGCCCTTGCCCATACCCGAAGAAATGTTGGTGGAGACGAGGGTGTGTTCCGTCAGGACATACCGGACAGATCTCTCACGACATACCGGACGGGTTCTGAGGGTTTGGCGGGTGTGGTGTTGAGGCTGCGGGTGTGTCCAAAGCCCGGCTGGTTGTCACCGCTGTCGAGATCGAAGGACGTAGCGTCGCCGAGGTCGTCGCGCAGTACGGCGTTGCCCGCTCATGGGTCTACGAACTGCTGGCCCGGTACCGCGCCGAGGGCGAAACGGCGTTCGAGCCGCGGTCACGCCGGCCCAAGACCAGCCCGAACGCGACACCACCGGCAACGGTCGACCTGATCATCACCGTCCGCAAACAGCTGGGTGAGTCCGGCCTGGACGCCGGTCCGGACACGATCGCCTGGCATCTGCGCCACCACCACCAGGTCACGGTCTCGGTCAGCACCGTCGCTCGCACCCTGACCCGCCAAGGCCTGGTGGTCCCGGAGCCGAAGAAACGCCCGAAGAGCTCCTACCTGCGGTTCCAGGCCGAACAACCCAACGAAACCTGGCAATCCGACTTCACCCACTACCCACTCACCGACGGCACCAACACAGGAACCGACACAAGAACCGACACCGAGACCATCACCTGGCTCGACGACCACTCCCGCTACGCCCTGCACGTCTCGGCCCACCGCCACATCACCGGCCAGATCGTGCTCGACACCTTCAGACAAACCGCAGCCCAGCACGGCTATCCCGCCTCCGTGCTCACCGACAACGGCTTCGTCTACACCACCCGCTTCGCCGGCGGCCGCGGCGGACGCAACGGCCTGGAGACCGAGCTACGCCGTCTCGACATCGTCCAGAAGAACTCCCGCCCCAACCACCCAACCACCTGCGGCAAAGTCGAACGATTCCAGCAGACGATGAAGAACTGGCTGGCCGCACAACCCCACCAACCCGCAACCCTCGAACAACTCCAAGACCTCATCGACACCTTCGTACAGATCTACAACCACACCCGCCCGCACCGGTCGCTGCCCCACCACGCGACACCGGCCACCACCTACCAAGCCCGCCCCAAAGCACAACCCGGCGCCGACCGCTCCACCGACACCCACTACCGCGTGCTCCACGACATCGCCGACCCCGCCGGCAAACTCACCCTGCGCCGCGCCGGCCGCCTCCACCACATCGGCCTCGGCACCGAACACGCCCGAACCCCCGTCCTCAAACTCGTCGACGACCTCCACATCCGCATCATCAACGCCGCCACCGGCGAACTCCTCCGCGAACTCACCCTCGACCCCACCCGCGACTACCAACCCCTCGGCCGACCCCCAGGACCACCACCCAAAAACAGAAGACCGAACCCCGATCCGGGGTTCGGTCTGTCCGATATGTCCTGAGAGATCACATCGTGGAGCTGAGGGGATTCGAACCCCTGGCCTCTTCGTTGCGAACGAAGCGCGCTACCAACTGCGCCACAGCCCCGAGCTTGCCCGCCAGGTTTCCCTGGCGACCGCGAAACTCTAACACGTCGAGCCCCGCGAACTAAAACCGGTTATCAGTCGCCGACGGCCCGCTTCACCTCTGGCTCTTCGACCGGCTCCGGGGCCGGTGTGTCGGCGGCTGCGGGCTTCTCGGCAGGGTCGGAAGTACGCGCGCTGGAGAACACTTCGTCATCGGTGAGGGAGATCGTCCGCACGGTCCGGTCCGGCGCCTTCTCCTTCATCACGTACGTCGGAAGCGTCACAGGAACCGGGTCCCACAGCCCTTCCGAGGCCGGCGTCTCCACCTTGACCGGAGCCGTGGCCGGTACCGGAGCAGGCTCGGCGGGGAGCTTGACCTCGATGGTCATCTCCTCGTCGGGCGACGGCGCCGGCTTGCCGGCCGGGCCGCGGTCGTGCCGGGACCGGTCGCGTGTACGACGCTCCGCTGCGATCGCTGCCCGCGTCCGCGCCTGGCGCCGCAACTGCACGCGAGTGAGTACGACGAATCCGGCGATCAGGGTCGCCGGCACTGCCACCGACCACCACGGCAGCATCGCCAGACCGGCGAGCGCGACGACGGACAGCAGCGAAAGGGTCAGGATCGACAGCACCCGCCGGCGGCGCATGGCGGCCACCCGGCGGGCTCGGTTGGGGATGTACCGCGTCGGCGGCGAGGCGTCGTCGGCGGCAGCGGCTCCGGGTGGACGTACGACGTACCGGGTTCGCGACGCATCGCGGGACAGCACCCGCGCCTCGTCGGACGACGGCACCGTCGGCTTGCGCCGCGCTTCGTCACCGCGCTTGAGCCACATCGGGACGAGATAGGCCGCCCACGCGGCGACGATCGCCACATAGATCAACCCTGTCGTCCCCATGCGACGACGCTAAGGTGCGGCGGGGGCCAGATGGGGTACGTGAGACGGTGTGTCGCAAGAAGACTCGTGTGACTGGTGTGAATAGCACCGAGCGTAGTCAGCGCAGTCGCGCTACGAGACCGGGTCCGACCTCTTCGATGTTCAAGGCAAAGATCCGGTGGTCACGCCAGTCGCCGTCGATGTGCAGGAACCGCGGCCGCTCGCCCTCGTAGCGGAAGCCGAGCTTCTCCACGACCCGCAGACTTGCCTTGTTCTCGGGGCGGATCGCGACTTCGATCCTGTGCAGGCCAAGGGTGAACCAGCAGTGGTCCGCGGCCATCGCGACCGCGGTCGGCACGATGCCGCGACCGGCGTACTGCTCGTCGACCCAGTAGCCGAGATTCGCCCAGCGGGCCGAGCCGTAGGTGATTCCGGAGACGGTGAGCTGCCCGACCAGCGGCCATTTCGAGCGCGCACCGGCGCCCGCCGCACCGCCGTACGTGATGACGAACGGAAGCATCCGCCCGTACCGCGCCTGCCGGTTCCAGTCCCGCGCCATCGCGCGAAACGTCCGCGCCCCGTCGTCCGCGCCCGGCGGCTGGGTCGCGTCCCACGGCCGCAGCCAACTGACGTTGCGCTGGCGGGCCGCAGCCCATTCACCGCCGTCGCCGGCACGCAGCGGTCGCAACCCGACCTGCCCGTGCTTCAGCTCCATCGGCCACTGCACGATCGCCATCAGTCAGTGTCCGTCCGCACATGATCCCCGCCGCGCACCTGCTCAACTGCGTGGCGCAGCAGCGGCTCAAGTACGGCGAGGCCATCCTTCACACCGCCTCGCGATCCAGGCAGGTTGACGATGACTGTGGTGCCTGCGACGCCGGCCAGCCCGCGTGACAATGCTGCTGTCGGTACGCCGTTCGCGATGCCGTACGCCCTGATGGCCTCGGCGATGCCGGGCACGACCTTCGTCAGCACCGCCGCTGTCTGCTCGGGCGTCTCGTCGGTCGGCGAAATCCCGGTACCACCTGTGGTGACCACAACGTCGTACGACGCCTCGACCGCCGCGCGCAACGCCTCACCGACGGGTGCGCCGTCCGGGACCACGTCCGGTCCCGACACCTCGAAACCCCACTCGGCCAACCGCGCCGCGATCAACGGACCGGTGGTGTCGGTGTAGACCCCAGCGGCCGCGCGGTTCGAGATGCTGACGACGAGTGCCTTCACGGCCGCTCCCAATGCCCGGTCTTGCCGCCTTCTTTCAACTCCACCCGTACGTCGGTCAGCACTGCCGCGGGATCCAGCGCCTTGACCATGTCGATGACCGCGAGGCCGGCGACCGCCACTGCCGTCAGCGCCTCCATCTCGACCCCGGTCCGGTCGGTCGTCTTCACCTGCGCGCGGATCAGCACCGCATCGTCCGCGACCTCCAGGTCGACCTTGGCGCCGGTGATCGCGATCGGGTGGCACAGCGGAACCAGGTCCGGCGTCCGCTTGGCTCCCATGATCCCGGCGATCCGCGCGACGCCGAGCGCATCACCCTTCGGCACGCCGTCGCCACGGAGCGCCGCCACCACCTCGGCCGAAACCAGAACCTTGCCGCTGGCAACGGCCCGCCGGACGCCCACGTCCTTCGCGGACACGTCCACCATCCGTGCCGCCCCGGTCTCGTCGACATGGGTCAGGCCCGCAGGGCGCTCGGTCATCCGGTCTCCTCGTCCGGGGGTGCCGGAACCATCAGACATCCCCTAGCAACATCAGCTCGATCTGGTCGCCGGCCCGGACCGACGTCACGTCCTCGGGCACCACGATCAGCGCGTTCGCCCGGCTCAGGCCGCCCAGCAGGTGGGAGCCGTGCCCGCCGACTGTACTGGCCATCCAGCCCTGGTCGCCGGAGGTGGCCGCTGCGCGGACGAACTGCCGCCGCCCCGCCGGTGAGCTGAACCCGTCGAGTGTCACGCCCGGGACCAGTGACCGCCGGTACGGCATCTGCCCCATCATCTTGCGCAGCGCCGGCCGGACGAAAACCTCGAACGAGATGTACGCCGAGACCGGGTTGCCGGGCAGCGTGAAGATCGGCACCTCGTCCTCGCCGATCACGCCGAACCCCTGCGGCTTGCCCGGCTGCATCGAGACCTGCGGGAAGTCCACGGTGCCGAGCTTGGACAGCTCCTCCTTCACGATGTCGTACGCACCCATGCTGACGCCGCCGGTGGTGATCACCAGGTCGGCACGCACCAGCTGGTCGGACAGGGTGTCCATGATCCGTTTCGGGTCGTCGTCGACGATGCCGACCCGGTACACCACCGCGCCGGCGTCTCGCGCGGACGCGGCCAGGGTGTAGCTGTTCGAGTCGTAGATCTGACCCTCGCCCAGCCGGCTCCCTGGCTCGCGCAGCTCGGCGCCGGTCGAGATCACCACCACTCGCGGTCGCGGCCGTGCCTTCACCCGAGCTCGCCCGACCGCAGCGAGGACGGCGATCTGCCGCGGCCCGAGGATCGTGTCCCGGTCGAGCACCTGTGTCCCGGCCGTCACGTCCTCCCCAGCTCGCCGCACCGACCCGCCCGTCGGTGGCTGCTGGGTGATCCGCACGTTGACCGTCCCACCGTCGGTCCACTCGACCGGCACGACGCTGTCCGCGCCCCGCGGCATCGGCGCACCGGTCATGATCCGCACACTGGTCCCAGGGGTGACCACGATCGGCTCGCTGCGCCCGGCGCGGAGCTCCCCGACCACCGGCAGGCCGATCGGGTTCTCGTCCGAGGCGCCGGCCAGGTCTGCGGCCCGCACGGCATACCCGTCCATCGCCGAGTTGTCGAACCCCGGCAGGCTCACCCCCGAGACGATGTCCTCGCAGAGCACCAGCCCGACCGCGTCCATCAAGGGTTGATCGAACGCCGGCAGGGCCGCTACCCGTCCGAGTACGGCTTCCAGATGCTCATCCACACTTCGTCTCACGAGCTCGACCCTAATCCACCGCTCGGCGGTTTCCGCCGATAGTTCCGGAAGGGTGCGCGAAGAAGTCCGGCCGGGTTCTAGGCAGGGTCCGATTCCGGGTGGTTGCCCCAGACCATTCGAACGTCGGGAGCGCGTTCCTCGTTGGCCGATCCGTCCGTACGGCGTACTTCATGGAAGTCGTGCCGCCGGTAGAAGGACTGCGCGCGAATGTTCGTCTGGAACGTCCACAGCGCCAGCCCGCCGGGCCGGAGGTCCTTCGCGAGATCGACCAGCACCGAGCCGATGCCCTGACCGGCCGCGCCCGGGTCGACGTACAGCTGGTCGAGGTCGTCACCGTCCAGCGTGAGGACCGCGACGATCCGGTCGTCGTCGACGGCCACCCAGGTCTCGCCGTCCGGCAGCAGTACGTCGGCGAACCACGTCGCGACCTGCTCCGCGGTGTGGATCGCGGGCGGCAGCTGCGACCCGTCGGCGTGCCGGGACCGCCACCAGACGGCGGCGGCCTCGTCGGTGTCGGACGGCTCGAGCGGACGGACCAGGAGGTCGTCGCTCAACGCAGCTCGGTTCCGTCCGGGATCACCTTGCGCTCGCCGGCCGGCGCGGTCACCTCGACCTCGCCGACCACGACCACATCCTTGCCGAAGGCAACGTCGCCGCGGACCTCCAGGCGGTCCGCCCGGACCAGCGACGGCGGCCCGGCCGGGAAGCGCGCCTCGAAGTCGGCGAGGATCTTGAAGTACTCCGGGTCCAGGTCGACGTACGGCTCGTCGCCCTGGTGCGTCGTGGTCAGGTCGCCGGCCTCGTCCAGGTCGTACACGTCCGACCGCAGCACCAGCAGGTCGTTCGTGGTCTTCACCGGCTTGAAGCGGCTCCGGTCGACCACCACCGCCTGCGACCCTTCGAAGGTCTCGATCGCGGTTCCCATCCCGGTCTCGAGCTGGATCACCTTCGGCGACGACGGGTCGGCCGGGTCGACGGTCTTGCGGTTCACCAGGATCGGCAGCCCGAGGATCCCGTCGTGGCCGTCCATCAGCTCGGCGAGCCGGTCCAGGTCGATCCACAGATTGTTGGTGTTGAACGTCTTGTGCCGCGTGATGTCCTGGAAGTACCGCGTGTCCTCGTCCGCGACCTGCGCGCTGTCCCGCAGGATCAGCCGCCCGTCGGACTTCCGGACGGCGACGTGCCCGCCCTTGCGGTCCGACCGTGTCCGTCGGCAGACCTCCATGCCGAACGGGACGTCGTGCTCGGCCATCCAGGCCGCGATCCGCGGGTCCGGCGTCGCGCCGAGGTTGTCGGCGTTCGAGATGAACGCGTGCCGGAAGCCGTGCTCGCGGAGCGCGTCGAGGGTGCCGGAGGCAACCAGCGCG
>DASSDE010000774.1:0-7523 GCA_035697365.1 Kribbella sp.
ACCATCGTGTAGCCGAGCGCGCGGCCCCGCGGCAGGATCGTCACCTTGTGCACCGGGTCGGAGTGCGGCAGCGCGGCGGCGACCAGGGCGTGCCCGCCCTCGTGGTACGCCGTCAGCACCTTCTCCTTGTCCGACATCAGCCGGGTCCGGCGCTGCGGGCCGGCGATCACGCGGTCGATGGCCTCGTCCAGCGCGCGGTTGTCGATCAGCTGCGCGTTCGACCGGGCGGTCAGCAGGGCCGCCTCGTTCAGTACGTTGGCCAGGTCGGCACCGGTCATCCCGGGCGTGCGGCGGGCGACCGCGACCAGGTCGACGTCCTGCGACATCGGCTTGCCCCGGGCGTGCACCTTGAGGATCTGCGTCCGGCCCGGCAGGTCGGGGGCGTCGACGGCGATCTGCCGGTCGAACCGGCCCGGGCGCAGCAGCGCCGGGTCCAGCACGTCCGGCCGGTTGGTGGCCGCGATCAGGATCACACCGCCGCGGACGTCGAAGCCGTCCATCTCGACGAGCAGCTGGTTCAGGGTCTGCTCGCGCTCGTCGTGCCCGCCGCCGAGGCCCGCGCCACGGTGCCGGCCGACGGCGTCGATCTCGTCGATGAACACGATCGCCGGTGCGTTGGTCTTGGCCTGCTCGAACAGGTCCCGGACCCGGGAAGCACCGACACCGACGAACATCTCGACGAAGTCCGAGCCGGAGATCGAGTAGAACGGCACCCCGGCCTCGCCGGCGACCGCGCGGGCCAGCAGCGTCTTACCGGTACCGGGCTGGCCGTAGAGCAGCACGCCCTTCGGGATCTTGGCGCCGACCGCCTGGAACTTGCCCGGCTCCTGCAGGAACTCCTTGATCTCGCCGAGCTCCTCGATCGCCTCGTCGACCCCGGCGACGTCGGCGAACGTGGTCTTCGGGGTGTCCTTGGTGACCAACTTGGCCTTCGACTTGGCGAAGCTCATCACCCGGGAGCCACCGCCCTGCATGGAGTTCATCAAGAAGATGAACACCACCGCGATCAGCAGGAACGGGATCAGCGTGGAGAGCACCTGGCCGATGAAGCTCGGCTTCGGGTTCTCGACGTCGTACCGCTCGATCTTGCCGTCTTGGAACAGAGTCTGCAGGTCGTTGCCGAGGTTCTCGCCCTGGCCGTCGACCCAGTGGGCCCGGACCTTGCTGCCGTCGGTCTTCTCCAGCCGGATCTCCTCGTCCGGGTTGACCAGCGTGACCGACTTGATCGTCTTGTCGCTCGACGACTTGGCCTGCTGGATCAGCTGGACGACCTGGCCGGTGGGCTCGGTCTTGTACCCGGTCGAGCCGGTCAGGAGCTGCCCGATCACCAGGACGCCCAGGAAGGCGACGACGATCCAGAACAGCGGTCCGCGGAAGATGCGCTTCACGTCCATGATCGGGGCCTAGGCCCCGTCCCTCCTAGCTCGGCAGGCCCGGGTGTGGCGGGCTTGTGACGGTAATACCAGTCCAAGTGTCTCGTGTCGCACAAGACAACACAGCACGAGGGTCATCAAAGGACAGTACGACCCGTTGTACAGGCCGTCGCCAAGTCTGCCCTGAAGGGCGCGTCAGGAGTAGACGTGCGGTGCCAGCGTCGCGACGCAGCGCAGGTTCCGGTACTTCTCGGCGTAGTCCAGCCCGTACCCGACCACGAACTCGTCCGGCAGGTCCAGACCGACGTACTTCACCGGGACCTGCATCTTCGCGGCGTCCGGCTTCACGAAGGCGGTGCACAGCTCCAGCGAGGCGGGCTTGCGGGACTCCAGGTTGCTGACCAGCCAGCTCAGCGTCAGCCCGGTGTCGATGATGTCCTCGACGATCAGTACGTGCCGGTTGGTGATGTCGGTGTCCAGGTCCTTCTGGATCCGCACCACCCCGGACGACTTGGTGCCGGAGCCGTACGACGAGATGGCCATCCAGTCCATCTCGACGTGCCGGCTGAACGACCGGGCCAGATCGGCCATCACCATCACCGCACCGCGCAGCACCCCGACCAGGAGCAGGTCCTTGCCCTCGTAGTCGGCCTCGATCCGCGCTGCCAACTCCCGCAGCTTCGCGAGGATCTGCTCCTCGGTGTAATGGATCTTGGTCAGGTCCTTCTCGATGTCCGCCGCATCCACGGGCTCAGCCTGTCACATCCGGGCCAAGGATGATGAATCCGCCCTGGCGGATCGCCCGGATCCCCTGTGGCAGGTCGATCCAGCGTTGGCCGCGCCAGTCGGTCACCAGCGCCTCGACTGCGGCCACATGCCCCGCGGTGAGGTCCGTGGCCCGGCAGCCGGCTTCCAGCGCGGCCTGTCGCAGCACGCGCGTACGGACCGCGGCCGGCTCCTCCTCGAGTACGCCGACGTCGCACCGCACCTGTCCTTCGGCACGGCTCAATGCGGTCTCGGCAACGTCCGCGGCCAACTGGTCAAGCGCATCGGCGTCCGCGCGCAGCAGTCCCGCCGTACGGGCGAGTGCCTCGACCACCCCCGGCCCCAGCGCCTCCTCCAGTACGGGCAGTACTTCGTGCCGTACGCGAACGCGCGTGTACTGCGGGTCATCGTTGTGCGGGTCGTGCCACGGCCGCAGCCCTGACGCGATGCACGCTGCGGCCGTCGTGGCCCGCGGTACCTCCAGGAACGGTCGCCGCAACAACCCGACGACAGCCGCCATCCCGGCGAGCGAACGAGCACCCGAGCCGCGCCCCAGCCCGAGGAGGACGGTTTCGGCCTGGTCGTCGCGGGTGTGTGCCAGCAGTACGACGTCCGCTCCCAGCTCGTCGGCCGCGTCACGGAGGGCGTCGTACCGCGCTGTGCGCGCAGCGCCCTCCGGACCGCCCTCCGTACCGACCTCTACGGTGCGGACCAGTACGGGGTCGAGCCCGAGCGTCCGGCACTGCTCGGCTGCCCTCTCCGCGACCTCTGCGGAGTCGGCCTGCAGACCGTGATCCACGAGGACCGCACCGGCGCTCAGACCCAGTTTGGGTGCCTCGAACGCAGTTGCGGCCGCGAGCGCGAGCGAGTCGGTGCCGCCGGAGCAGGCGACCAGCACCGTCGTACCTCGAGGCAGCTCAGCCAGAGTCATCCGCACCGCCTCCCGGGTGCGGGCGACCGCTGGATGGAGCTTCCCCCGACGCTGCCGCGTCAGCTGCTCAGCCGTGGAGTCGGGCGACCCAGGCATCGGGGTTCGCGATCTCGTTCTTGGTCGGCAGCGTGTTCGGGCCGGTCCAGACGCGGTTGAAGCCCTCCATGCCGACCTGGTCGACGACGCGGCGGACGAAGGCCGCACCGTCCTTGTACTGCCGCATCTTCGCGTCCAGCCCAAGCAGCCGCTTCAGAAGCTGGTCGACCGGGTTCCCACTGGCCCGCCGCGACGTGAACTTGGACCGGATCGTCTCGACGGTCGGGATGACCGACGGGCCGACCCCGTCCATCACGAAGTCCGCATGGCCCTCCAGCAACGACATGACCGCCGTCAGCCGGTCCAGCACCGCACGCTGTTCCGGCGACTGCATCAGGTCCACGAGGCTGAGTTCGGCCTCGCCACGGACGGACCGGCCCAGCCGCTGCACGGCCTCCCGGAACATCGCGGCGTACGCCGAAGCGTCCAGCTCGGCCTGATCAAGGAACAGTGCGATCTCCGACCGCAGGTGGTCGCGCAGCCACGGGACCGCGGTGAACTGCACCCGGTGCGTCTCCTCGTGCAGGCACACCCACAGCCGGAAGTCCCGCGGTACGACGCCCAGCTCGGACTCCACGTGGACGACGTTGGGCGCCACCAGGAGCAGCCGGCCGGTCAGGCCGGGGCGGTCCGGGTCCGGCTGCGCCGGGTAGAACGGGTCGAACTGGCCGAGGACCCGCGACGACAGGAACGCCAGCAGCGCACCAGCCTCGATCCCGGTGACCCGGGAGCCGACCGCGGACGACAGGCCCGCAGAACGGTCAGCCTTCTCGCGCAGCTTGTCGGCCAACGGCTGCAGCACGGTCCGGAAGCCGTCCGCGTTCGCCTGCACCCAACCGGGCCGGTCGACGATCACCACCGGTGCCGTCGCCGAGGTGGCCTTCAGCCCGGTGAACTCACGGACGTGGGTCTCGGACTCGGCCGCGAACTGTCGCAGATCAGCCACCACCTGGTCCGCCTCAGCACGGCTGACCGCCGGCCCAGGGCGCACCAGCTTCCGCGCCACGCCGGTCGCCAGCTGCCAGTCGACCATCTCGGTCGCGGTCCCGCCTTCCGCCGTACTCATACAACGACCCTAGTGGTATGTCCCAACATGTGCTGGTTGATCAGCAGCCACAGTTGGCGAGTGCGGCGGTTGCTCTGTCGAGGGCGGCCCGCGCGTCGAGGGTCTTCGGGACCGGGACGCTGTCGCTGGCGATTGCGAACACCAGCAGCGTGCCGGAGCGGTCCCGGGCGTACCCGGCGAGGCTGTGAACGCTCGTGAGCGTCCCGGTCTTCGCGTGCACCAGGCCGGTCCCCGTGCTCGTACCGGCCGTGGTGAAACGCTCCTTGAGACTCCCGTCGAACCCGGCGATCGGCAGACCGGTCAACAGATGCCGCAGCTCCGGGTGCTCCTTCGACGCGGCTACGCGCACCGCACCGGCCAGCAGGTCGAGCGGCACCTTGTTGGCACGAGTCAGACCGCTGCCGTCGTACGTAGTGGCCTTGGAGACGTCCAGCCCCAGCTTGGTCAGCGTGGCGCGCACGCCCTTCACACCACCCACGTACGACCCGCCGTTGCCGGTCGCGATGCCCACGTGCCGCAGCATCACCTCAGCGCCGTCGTTGTCACTGTGCAGGTTGATGTACTCAACGATCTGGCCCACGGTCGGCGACTTCACCTGGGCGAGCGGCGCAGCGGCCTTCGCGGCGACAGCCGGCTTGGTAGCGGCCACCTTGATCCCGTACTGCACCAGGAGCTTCTGGAACGCGACCGCGGCGGCTTGGGACGGTGAGGTCGACCGTTTCGCCATCCCCGGCGCGATCCGGCCCTCGTTCACCCACAGGGCGGACGTGGGGGCCGCGATGCCTTCCGGTACGTAGTTGGCCTCCCAGTGCGTGTTGACCGCCGGCCCGGTGAACAACGAGGCGTCGTACCCAAGGGTGACCGAGGCGATCCCTTGAGCCTTGAGTGCCTTCGCCGTACTCGCGGCGAGCGTCTGCAGGCTGGCCCGCGCCGGGAAGCCGTCGTTCGCGGACGGCTTGACGGTCAGCAGCGGGTCACCGCCACCCACCAGCACGATCGAGCCCTTGCCGCCGCTCACGACCTTCGTCGCGAACGTGTGGTCCGGCCCGAGCACCGACAGCGCCGACACCGTGGTGAGCAGCTTCAGGGTGGACGCGGGCGTGTACGGCGTCGCGGCGCCGACCGAGAACACCGGCTTGCCGCGGGAGGCGTCGTACACGTAGATGCCGTGATGCTTGCCGAGCGACGGGTCCTTGAGAATCGCCGCGAGCGCCTTGCCGACACCCGCCGCGGTCGGAGCGGCGCCCTCGGTGGCGGCCGGTGCCAGCACCGGCGGGGCCTGCTTCGTGATCCGCACCGATTCGGGTACGGCGCGTGCGCTGCTCACCGCGCTCGT
This sequence comes from Kribbella sp., assembly GCA_035697365.1. Taxonomy (GTDB): domain Bacteria; phylum Actinomycetota; class Actinomycetes; order Propionibacteriales; family Kribbellaceae; genus Kribbella. The sequence continues at coordinate 5,568 of DASSDE010000774.1, forward strand.
ACCCAGGGCGGCACACAGCGCCGTACTGAGAAGCGTGACGAATGCCGCACGGGCAGGTCGGGCCACCGGGCTGCTCCTGTCATGTCGTCGGTCGGAACCGTGACAGTATCTGCCGTATGGAGTTCGACGTCTTCATCGAGATCCCCAAGGGCACTCGCAACAAGTACGAGCTGGACCACAAGACGAACCGTCTGCGCCTGGACCGCACGCTGTTCACCGCGACGCAGTATCCGTCCGACTACGGGTTCATCGAGGACACCCTCGGCCAGGACGGCGACCCGCTGGACGCGCTCGTGCTGCTGCCGGAGCCGACGTTCCCGGGCTGCCTGATCCGCTCCCGGGCGATCGGGATGTTCCGGATGACCGACGAGAAGGGCCCGGACGACAAGGTCCTGTGCGTCCCGGCCGGTGATCCGCGCCAGGAGCACCTGCGCGACATCCACCACGTACCGGAGTTCGACCGCCTGGAGATCCAGCACTTCTTCGAGGTCTACAAGGACCTCGAGCCTGGCAAGTCGGTCGAGGGCGCCACCTGGGTCGGCCGCGCCGAGGCCGAAGCGGAGATCACCGCCTCCTTCCAGCGCCTCAAGGCCGAAGGCCACTAGCCTCCAGGCACCCGCGGTCAGTCGCCGGAGAGCCGGCGGAGCAGGCCCAGCAGGGTCTTGCGCTCCGCCGCGCTCAGCGGCTGCAACAAGTCTGCCTCGGCGGCGCGGATCAGCTCGTCCATCGTGTCGAGTTGCCGCTCGCCCGCCGCGGTGATCGCGACGATCTTGCGCCGCCGGTCGGCGGAGTCGACCCGGCGCGCCAGGAACTCCAGCTCCTCCAGCTCGTCGAGCAGCGTGACCAGATCGCTGCGGTCGAGCCCGATCCGGTCCGCGAGGGTCGCCTGGACGGCCTCGCCGTCGTCCGAGAGGCTCGCCAGCACGTGGTAGTGCAGCGTGCGGATGCCGGCCTCGGTCATGTGCTGCCGGACCAGCCGCTGGGCGTGCTGGCTGGCCCGCCCGAGCGCGAACAGCGCATGGTCGGACAGCCGGTGCTTCGGCGACTTCTTCACCCGCCAACTCTATGGGCATCCCTGACCCGCCCAACTCACCCGCCAACCCGGTTGGCAACGCCGACCCGTCGAGTTATCGTGGGGATCTCCCATTATTTATTTCTCCCACGATATGGAGATCCCACGATGCGTGCAGTGCGCTTTCACCGCCACGGCGGTCCCGACGTCCTCCAGCTCGACGAGGTCGCCGTTCCGGAACCCGGCAGCGGGCAGGTCCGGATCCAGGCCGAGGCGATCGGTGCGAACGCGATCGACACCGTCCTCCGCCGCGGCGGCACCCCCTGGGACCGGCCGCTGCCAGGCACGCTGACGGGCGAGGTCGTCGGCCGGATCACCGCCCTCGGCCCGGACACGCCGCCCGGGGTCGCGATCGGTCAACGCGTCGTCGCCCTGACCGAGGACGCGTTCGCCGACCAAAGCGTCGCCGAGGCGGACTTCCTCGCTCAGATCCCCGACGACGCGGACGCGGCCGAGGCGACCATGATGGCGATGACCGGTCCGCTCGCCTACCGGCTCCTCGAGACCGCGCATCTCCCGGCCGGCGGGGCTGTCGTGATCCACTCCGCGGCCGGCACCATCGGCCACCTCGCGATCCAGCTCGCCCGCTCGTACAACCTCGGGACCGTGATCGGTACGGCGTCCTCGCCGCACCGCCTCGAGTTCATCCGCTCGCTCGGCGCCGAGGCCGTGGACCTGACCGATCCGGACTGGCCGGCGAGGGTCCGCGAGTTCGCGCCCGACGGCGTCGACGCGGTCCTCGACGCCGTCGGCGGCAAGGTCTTCGAGCAGGGCCTGGACCTGATCAAGCCGGTCGGCAGCATGCTGACGTACGGCGCCATCACCACCGAGCTGCCGACGGTGCCGGCCGGCGCGCTGTTCGGGTTCAAGTCAGTGACCGGCGT
>DASSDE010000775.1:0-3835 GCA_035697365.1 Kribbella sp.
TGCCTGCAACCGTTGAGGCCGTGCGTTCGCGCGGTACCGCGGTGCTGGTTGCGCCGCCTGGGTCGGGTAAGACGTCGCTCTTGCCGCTGGCTCTGGGGGACGCGCTCGAGGGTACGGTCATCGTCGCCGAACCGCGCCGGATGGCGACCCGCGCGGCCGCGAGCCGGCTGGCGACGCTGGTCGGCGAACCGCTCGGACAGCGGATCGGCTACGCGATGCGTGGCGAACGCAGCGGCGGCAAGGGGCTCCGGGTCGAGGTCGTGACGACCGGCCTTCTGGTACGGCGGTTGCAGCAGGACCCGGAGTTGCCAGGGGTCGCTGCGATTGTGATCGACGAGTGCCATGAGCGACATCTGGATGCCGATCTGCTGCTCGCGTTCTGCGTCGACATCCGGGCGAATCTGCGCGAAGACCTGGCGCTTGTTGCGACCTCGGCGACGGCGGACACGATCAGGCTGAGTCGTGCTCTGGGTGCTGACGTTCCGGCGCCGGTGGTCACGGCGTCGGCTGCGTTGTTCGACGTGGCAGTCGAGTGGGCGCCACCACCGGTCCCCGTGCCGTTGCTGCCTGGCGGGCGGGTTGATTCGCGTCTGCTCGATCACGTGGCGGCGGTCGTTCGGCGGGCGTTGACGGAGAACGACGGCGACATCCTCGTGTTCGTTCCGGGGGAGGCCGAGATCAATGGTGTGACGCGCCGGTTGGCCGGTGAGAACGTGCTGCCGTTGTTCGGTCGTCAGTCGAGGGCTGAACAGGAGCGTGCGCTGGCGCCGGGTGCGACGCGGCGGATCGTGGTGACGACGTCGGTCGCGGAGAGTTCGCTGACGGTGCCCGGGGTGCGGGTGGTAGTTGACTCGGGGCTTGCTCGGGAGCCGCGGACTGATCAGTCCCGTGGTCTTGGTGCGTTGGTCACCTGCCGGGTGTCGAAGTCATCGGCCGCTCAGCGGGCGGGTCGTGCGGGACGGGAGGCGCCTGGTCGGGTCTACCGGTGCTGGTCTGCTACCGATCACTCGCATCTGGACGATCATCCGGCGCCGGAGATCGCGATCGCCGATCTGGCGGCGTTCGCGCTCGATCTTGCGGCGTGGGGTGCGCCTGGTGGTGAAGGATTGACCCTGCTGGATGCGCCGCCGGTGGTGGCGATGACGGCGGCGACCGAGTTGTTGCGCCGGCTTGATGCGGTTGACGACGATGGCCGGATCACTGCGCGGGGACGGCGGATGGCGGCGATCGGGGCGCATCCGCGGTTGGCGCGTGCGTTGCTGGACGGTGCGCCGCGGGTCGGTGCCGATCGGGCCCGGGAGATCGTTGCGATGCTCTCGGACGACTCCGGCCGGGACTTCGGCGATGATCTGCCGGCACGCTGGCGAGCTCTCCGCCGCGGCACCGACCGAGCCGCCACAACCCGCTGGCGAGAAGAAACCAAACGCCTGTCCCGAAACACCCAAACCACCAAACACTCAAGTGGAGTTGGACCGCCCCTTGCGGACGATCTTGCTGTGGGGGTGGTGGTGGGCCTGGATTATCCGGATCGGGTGGGCCGGGTGCGAGGGGCTGACTCGGTGACGTACCAGATGTCCGGGGGTACGGGGGCGGCGCTGGATCCGGAGTCGCCGTTGCGGAGTACGGGCTGGCTGGCGATCGCGGTCGCCGATCGTGCACCCGGTCGCGCCGACGCCAGGATCCGGTCGGCGGCCCCGATTGACGAGCGGACCGCGCGGGACGTCGCGGCCGACCTTGTCTCGACCACCGACCAGATCCGCTGGGACGACGGACGCGTCGTGACACGGCGCGTCGAGACCCTCGGCGCGATCGTGCTCAACGACGTCCCACTGACCAACCCGGACCGGATGCTCGTGCAGGCAGCTGTCCGCGACGGGATCCGGCGCAGCGGTCTGTCCGTACTGCGCTGGTCGGAAGCGGCGCTCGCCCTGCGCGAGCGGCTCGCGTTCTGTCACGCCCACCTCGGCGACCCATGGCCTGCGGTCGACGACGAAGCACTCCTGAGCGACCTCGACGCCTGGCTGGGCCCTGAGCTCGCCTCGGTCCGAGGCTCGCGGGACCTTGCCCACCTCGACGTCACCTCCGCGCTCCGCCGACTCCTCCCATGGCCCGCCGCCACCCGGTTCGCCGAACTCGCACCAGAACGCCTCCAGGTCCCGTCCGGCACCCAGGTGCGGCTCACGTACGACGGTGTCGAACCGCCCGTCCTCGCAGTCAAGCTCCAAGAGGTTTTCGGCTGGACCGAAACCCCTGTCGTCGCGGACGGCCGGGTCCCGGTCGTACTGCATCTGCTGTCGCCCGCCCGGCGCCCGGTCGCGATCACGAGCGACCTCGCCTCGTTCTGGAAACAGGGCTATCCCCAGGTACGAGCCGACCTGCGAGCCCGCTACCCCCGCCATCCCTGGCCCGAGGATCCGCTCACTGCCGTCCCGACCAAGCGCCCGAAACCGCGCCGCTGAGCCGTCCAGCCGCTCTCCAGAGGTCACGAAATGGGATCGGATTCGGCGCGTCGGTCGCGGTCCCGGGGCAGGACAGCGAGCGTGGGGGCCGTGGATTGCAGAGTGGTTCGAGGCTGTTCGGCCGCCGGTCGCCGGGTCCAGGACGCGCCGTCCGGAGGCTTGACGTCGAACGACTTTAGTCAAGACAATGCGTAATGCCTCGAGGGGGGCGGTGCGCGGCAGCGCGCACCGCTGCCGATCGTGCGGCCGGAACGTGGGCGACCGGCCGCGACGAGCGCTGGCCGGCTACGGGACGGGGGACGCTCACCACAAGGGGCAGGTGCGAACAGCACCGTCGGGAATCTAGTGAGAAGAGGCAGGACGAAATGAGCGAGACCAGCAAGATCGGACGTCGGAGTCTGCTGCGGGGGAGCCTGGCCACGGCCGCGGTGCTGCCCCTCGGCGGCGCGCTCGCCAGCTGCGCGGCCAGTGGTAGCAACGACGACAACTCCTCGCAGGGCGGGGAGAAGACGTCGGACAACCCGTTCGGCATGGCGGACAAGTCGTCCGTCGACGCGGTGATCTTCAACGGTGGTTACGGCTACGACTACGTGACGTTCGCGGCCAACATCGTTCAGCAGAAGCACTCGGGCTCGACGGTCAAGGTTTCCCCGTCCACCCAGATCGCCCAGCAGTTGCAGCCGCGCTTCGTCGGTGGCAACCCGCCGGACCTGATCGACAACTCCGGCGCGAACCAGATCGGCTTCAACACGATCCTGGACCAGCTGGCACCGCTGGACGACGTCTTCGAGGCCCAGAACCTCGAGGGCAAGAAGATCGCCGACACGCTGTACGCGGGCGTCAAGGCTCCCGGTACGTACGGGGACAAGTTCCTCGCGATCAACTACGTACTGACCCTCTACGGCCTGTGGTACTCCGACAGCCTGTTCAAGGCGAACGGCTGGACCCCGCCGAAGACGTACGAGGAACTGCTCGACCTGGGCGCCAAGGCCAAGGCGAAGGGCAAGTACCTGTTCGTATGGGGCATGGAGGCCGCGACCTACTACCAGACGATGGCCATCGACTCGGCGATCAAGGAGGGCGGCGACGACGTCCGCCTGTCGCTGGGCAACCTGGAGGGCGACTGCTGGTCCAAGCAGCAGGTCCAGGACGTCTTCAAGGCCATGGAGACCATGGTCAAGAACGGCTACTTCGTGCCGGGCGGTGCGGGGACCCAGTTCACCGCCGCGCAGGCGAAGTGGAGCAACGACCAGCAGGCGATCCTGTACCCGTCGGGTTCCTGGATCGAGAACGAGATGAAGAAGGCCACCAAGGCCGGCTTCGACATGAAGGGCATCCCGGAGCCCACGCTGACCGCGAACTCCAAGCTGCCGTAC
>DASSDE010000776.1:0-2328 GCA_035697365.1 Kribbella sp.
GAGGCGCTGTCCGAGGCGCTGTCCGAGGCGCTGTCTGAGGTCCTGTCTGAGGTGCGGTTTTCGGCAGGTGCCGAGACCATGCTCGCCGCGGCCCGCGCGGTGTTGGAGTCCGGTCCTGGCTGCGGCACGAACACGGTCTGCCGGTAGTAGCGCAGCTCGGCGATGCTTTCGGTGATGTCGGCGAGCGCGCGGTGGTTGCCGTTCTTGGCGGGGGTCGCGTAGTAGACCCGCGGGTACCAGCGGCGTACCAGTTCCTTGATCGAGCTGACGTCGACGTTGCGGTAGTGCAGATACGACTCGACACGCGGCATGTCGCGGACCAGGAAGGTGCGGTCGGTGCCGACCGAGTTGCCCGCGAGGGCGGCCTTGCGGGGCTCCTTGACGTACGAGCTGATGAAGTCGAGCACCTGCTGCTCGGCGTCGGCGAGCGGGATGCCGCCGGCGAGCTCGTCGAGCAGCCCGGACGCGGTGTGCATGTCGCGGACGAAGTCACCCATCTGCTCGAGCGCGCCGTCGGGGGGCGCGATCACCAGATCGATCCCGTCGCCGAGGACGTTCAGTTCGTAGTCGGTGACCAGTACCGCGACCTCGATCAGGGCGTCGTTCTCCAGATCGAGGCCGGTCATCTCGCAGTCGATCCACACCAGCCGGTCATTCATGGGGACCCACCTTACGGCGGCCGACCGACAGTGCGGTGACGGCCTGCCCTGTCAGCGCGGCGCGTGACCGATGTGGACGCTCCGTACGGACAATGCGGCGAGGTCTGCGCGACGTCCGAGGAAATACGGCCCTTCCGGGTCCAGCAACTGCTGCCAGACCTCCAGATCCGCCGGAGTCAGCCACTCTTCCTGAGGTACGAAGTGCCCGTGCCCATGACCGCTCCCGGTGAGACGCTCGATCCGCGTCCGGAATCCCTGAACAACACCGTCGATCCGCTCCGGTGTCAACGGCACCGGCGTCTCGCTCAGTACGCTCCGCGTAGTCACGTCGGTGAGCCCGGCCCGCGTCAGCGCTTCGGTCCATCCGTACGGCAACGGTACGGATCCGGGCAGCGACTCCCGCATCACCTTGAACCACCGGTCCTGCGCCACGTCCAGCCGCAACTCCAGCCCGGGCTCGCCGATCCCGAGGTCCCAGGGCAGGTGGCGGGCGGGCAGCCCGCCCTCGGCCAGCGCCAACCGCCCGCCGGGCGCGAGCAAGGACGCGAGCGCGTCGATCGCGGCCTGCTGATCGGCCGCGTGATGGACCGAGGCGGACGCCCAGATCAGATCCGCCGGCGCAGCGATTGCCTGGCGCAACGGTTCCGCTCCGTCGTCCATCGAGGCCAGCTCGCAGCGCACCAGCCCGCCGGTGTGTTCGCGAGCCTGCGCCAGGACGTCGGGGTCCGCGTCGATCGCCACGACGGTCGCGCCGGGCCGGGCCTCGGCGAGCGCCTTCGCCATCCCGCCACCGCCACACCCGACGTCCGCGACCACCTTGTCGGTGTCCCGTACGAGCGTGCCGGCCACGGCCGCGTTCCAGTCGGCCTCGCCCGCGGCCGACGCCCGCAGCCGGCCGGCCTCTCCAGCCCAATCGATCTCGATCATGTAGCTCAGTTTGGTACGAGATTGCGACAGAACCCATGCCGAATTGCCGGACCGGCAAGTGGCATTACCGTTGCGCGCGTGATCACCACCGAACGTCTGACCCTGCTGCCGCTGCGCGTCGAGCACGCCACACCGATGGCAGTGGCCCTGTCCGACCCGGGCCTGTATGCGTTCACCGGCGGCGAACCGCCGTCCGTGGAGGTGCTCGAGGCGCGCTACCGCCGCCAACTGGCGGGCCCGGACAATGCGGACGAGCAGTGGCTGAATTGGGTCGTCCAGTACGAGGACACGCTCATCGGCTACGTCCAGGCAACTGTGACAACGGGGCAGGCGGAGATCGCCTGGGTGATCGGCGCTGCCTGGCAGGGCCGGGGTTTTGCGAAGGAGGCCGCACAGGGACTGGTCACCTGGCTACGGACTCAGAAGATCGACCGGATCGTCGCGCACATACATCCGGATCACAGCGCGTCGGCCGCCGTGGCGACCGCCATCGGTCTCGCCCGGACCGACGTGGTCGAGGACGGCGAGAACCTGTGGAGCCTGGCAGACCCGGCCTGAACCGGGCCTGCCGAACTCACAACCGAACCGAGATCAGAGCGGGCGAACGTTCTCCGCCTGCAGGCCCTTCGGGCCCTGAGCGATCTCGAACTCCACGCGCTGGTTCTCGTCCAGGGAGCGGAAGCCCTGGGTCTGAATCGCCGAGTAGTGCACGAACACGTCGGCGCCGCCGTCCTCCTGGGAG
>DASSDE010000777.1:0-2187 GCA_035697365.1 Kribbella sp.
CCGTCGCGCTGGCTCGGTTCGATGGGGTACGTCGGCGGCGGCTGGGAGCACGCGTCGATCCGGATGCTGCCGACCGGCAAGGTCGAGGTGGTCACCGGTACCAGCCCGCACGGTCAGGGGCACGAGACCGCGTGGAGCCAGATCGTGGCGGATCGCCTCGGCGTCGCGTTCGAAGACGTCGAGGTGCTGCATGGTGACACGCAGGTTGCCGTGCGTGGACTCGACACGTACGGGTCGCGGTCGCTCGCGGTCGGCGGGATGGCCGTGCTGGCGGCCGCGGACAAGGTGATCGAGAAGGCGAAACCGGTCGCCGCGCAGTTGCTGGAGGCCAACGCCGACGACCTGGACTTCTCGGCCGGGCGGTTCGGCGTCCGCGGCACGGATGCCGGGATGACGATGGCGGAGCTCGCGTTCGCGGTCTTCCAGGGGCACAAGCTCGACGGGGTCGGCGACGGTTCGCTCGATGCGGACGCGACGCTCGACCCGGAGGACTTCTCGTTCCCGCACGGCACCCATCTGTGTGCGGTCGAGGTCGACACCGAGACCGGCGCGACCAAGATGCGGTCGTACGTGTGTGTCGACGACGTCGGCGTGGTGGTGAACCCGCTGATCGTCGAGGGACAGGTACACGGCGGACTCGCACAGGGCATCGCGCAGGCGCTCTACGAGGAAGCCGTGCACGACGACTCCGGGACGCTCGTCACCGGATCGTTCGACCAGTACTTGTTGCCGGGGGCCCCAGACCTGCCGGCCTTCGAGACAGCCCGCACCGAGACACCCGCGACCACGAACGCGCTGGGTGTGAAGGGCGTCGGCGAGGCCGGCACCATCGCCTCCACGCCGGCTGTCGTCAATGCGATTGTCGACAGTCTGCGACCGCTCGGCGTCACGGACGTGCAGATGCCCTGCACGCCGTACCGCGTCTGGAAGGCCATCCAGCAAGCCGGGCAGGAGAAGGGCGGTCAGTCATGATTCCGGTGGGGTTCGAGTACTTCGCTCCCGCGACGATCGACGAAGCACTCGGGCTGCTGCGCGAGCACGACGACGCGAAGGTCCTCGCGGGCGGGCAGAGCCTGATGCCGGCCCTGCGGCTGCGGCTCGCGGCGCCCGAGGTGATTGTGGACATTCAGAAGATCGACGATCTACAAGGAGTACGGGACGACGGGGACGCGCTCGTGATCGGCGCGATGACGCCGCACAGTACGGTGCAGTCGGATCCGTTGGTCGGCGAGCACGCCAAGCTGATCGCCTTGGCGACGGCAACGGTCGGCGATCCACAGATCCGGCACCGCGGCACGTTCGGCGGTTCGCTGGCGCACGCGGATCCGGCGGCCGATCTGCCCGCGGTCGCGGTTGCACTCGATGCGGAGTTCGTGATCGCGGGCGCCGACGGCCGGCGGACGGTGCCGGCGGCGGAGTTCTTCCAGGGCGTGTTCAGTACGGCGCTGGGGGAGGACGAGCTGCTCGTCGAGGTGCGGGTGCCGAAGTACACCGGGTGGGGTGCGCACTACGAGAAGTTCAACCGGGTCGCGCAGGCCTGGTCGATCGTGTCGGTCGCGGCCGCGGTACGGCTGGAGGGCGGCTCGATCGCGGAGGCTCGGGTCGGCCTCGGCAACATGGGCGCGACGCCGGTCCGGGCGACTGCGGTCGAGGCGGCTCTGGTGGGGCAGCCTGCAACTGCCGACGCCGTACGGGAAGCTGCCGCGCGGGCGGCGGACGGGACGTCTCCTGTGAGTGACATCAACGGTGACGAGGAGTACCGACGGCATCTCGCGACGGTGCTCACCCGGCGGGCGGTTCTGGCTGCGGCAGGTACGGCGTGAAGCTCGAGCACAAGTTCGTCGTACCGGCGCCCGTTGAGCAGACGTGGGCCGCGTTCAACGATCTCGAACGGGTGGTGCCGTGTTTTCCCGGCGCCACCCTGACGGGGTACGAGGGTGACGACTTCACCGGGTCGTGCAAGGTGAAGCTCGGGCCGGTGTCGCTGCAGTACTCCGGCACCGGCAGCTTCGTGGAGCGTGACGAGTCCGACCATCACGCCGTCATCGAGGCGAAGGGAAAGGACCGGCGAGGGAACGGTACGGCGACAGCGCGGGTCACGGCTCGACTGGCCGGGATCTCGGACGGCTCCACCGAGGTCACGGTCGACACGGACCTGACCATCACCGGGCGCCCGGCGCAGTTCGG
>DASSDE010000778.1:0-12594 GCA_035697365.1 Kribbella sp.
GGCCTGCCGACGGAACTCCTCGGAGTAGTTCTTGCGGGCCATAGTTCTCAATCATCTCGCTTCCCCAGCACATGCTGGATTCAGCGTGTCCAAGAACTAGGGTCAGGGCCCGCCCCAGCTGATCTACACATGCCACCGGCAGTGCGGGCACTCGCTGCAACATGCCTGATCACGACGTGGCTGGTGCTTGTACTGGGCACCGTGGTCACTGGCGCCGGCCCGCACGCTGGCGACCCCGATTCAGGACGCAACGGCTTCGATGAAACGGCGATCAGTCAGCTGCATACCGACGCAGTCTGCGTGTTGTTCGGCGCGACAGTGGCTCTAGTAGTCGTTGCGCGGGTCACGGAATCCACCCAAAGCGTCCGACACCTGTCCACTGTGGTGTTGCTGACCGAAATGGCCCAAGGCGCGATCGGGTTCACTCAGTACTTCACCGGCCTTCCGTGGGGGCTGGTGATCGTCCACATGGCGTTGGCTGCAGTCCTCACAGCGGAAGTCACTGTGCTGTTCGATCACACCCGAAACGGGCCCCGGCTCTCGCGGGCCTAGGTCTCGGTGGCGGCACTTGTTGCCAGGCCGCCTTCTCGACGACACGTCAATCATCACGTCATGCCCTCTCCCTCAGCCTCGTTGCCGGCGGTCTCCTCGAGAGGCTGGCCAGGGCCCTCGTCCTGCCCCGTGTCCAGCAGGTTGTCCTGCGGCGACTGGTCGTCCGGGTGCTTCTGGATCTTGTGGATCGCGAGCTCGGGGTGGTGGCGGTCGAAGGCGGGGCTCTCGGAGCGGATCCGCGGTAGTTCGTCGAAGTTGTGTCGTGGCGGTGGGCAACTGGTTGCCCACTCCAGCGAGCGGCCCCAGCCCCACGGATCGTCGACGCCGACCGGCGGAGATTTGCGGGACTTGTAGACGTTGTACAGGAACGGCAGCGTGGAGGCCCCGAGGATGAACGCGCCGATGCTGGAGACCTGGTTGAGGGTGGTGAAGCCGTCGCTCGGGCTGTAATCGGCGTACCGCCGCGGCATCCCCTCGACCCCCAGCCAGTGCTGCACCAGGAACGTCGTATGAAAGCCGATGAACAGCAACCAGAAGTGCAGCTTGCCCAGCCGCTCGTCAAGCATCCGCCCGGTGAACTTCGGCCACCAGTAGTAGAACCCGGCGAACATCGCGAACACCACCGTACCGAAGACGACGTAATGGAAGTGCGCGACCACGAAGTACGAGTCGGTGACGTGGAAGTCGAGGACAGGCGAGGCAAGAATCACGCCGGTCAGGCCGCCGAACAAGAAGGTCGTCATGAAGCCGATCGACCACAGCATCGGCGTCTCGAACGACACCGACCCGCCCCACATCGTGCCGATCCAGTTGAAGAACTTCACCCCGGTAGGCACCGCGATCAGGAACGACATCAGCGAGAAGAACGGCAGGCTGACCGCGCCGGTCGCGAACATGTGGTGCGCCCACACGCTCGCGGACAGGAACGCGATCGCGATCGTCGCGCCCACCAGGCCCAGGTAGCCGAAGACCGGCTTGCGGCTGAACACGGGCAGGATCTCGGTGACGATGCCGAAGAACGGCAGCGCGATGATGTACACCTCGGGATGCCCGAAGAACCAGAACAGGTGCTGCCACAGGATCGGCCCACCGTTGGCCGCGTTGAAGACATGAGCCCCGAGTGACCGATCCGCCTCGAGCATCAGCAGTGCGCCGGCCAGGATCGGGAACGCGATCAGCACCAGCAGCGAGGTGATGAACACGTTCCAGGTGAAGATCGGCAGCCGGAACATCGTCATCCCGGGCGCCCGCAGACAGATCACGGTGGTGATGAAGTTGACCGCACCCAGGATCGTACCCAGACCGGCCATCCACAGCCCCATGATCCACAGGTCGCCACCGAGACCGGGCGAACGGACCGCATCGGACAACGGCGCGTACGCGAACCAGCCGAAGTCCGCGGCGCCGCCCGGGGTGAAGAAGCCGCTGAACGCGATCAGCCCGCCGAACAGGAACAGCCAATAGCTGAACATGTTCAGCCGCGGGAACGCGACATCCGGCGCGCCGATCTGGACCGGCATGATCACGTTGGCGAACCCAATGAACAACGGTGTCGCGAACAGCAGCAGCATGATCGTGCCGTGCATCGTGAACAGCTGGTTGTACACCTCTTCGTTCACGATCTGCAGGCCTGGCTTGGCCAGCTCGGCGCGAATGATCAGCGCCATCACGCCGCCGATCAGGAAGAACGTGAACGACGTGATCAGGTACAACTGGCCGATCAGCTTGTGGTCGGTCGTCGTCAGCCACTTGACCATCAACCGGCCCTTCGACCGCCGACGTCCACCCATGGCCGCTGCCGTTGACCGCTCTACGAGGCCGGTCATTCCTGTACGGTCCACAGCGGCACCTGTGAACGCAGCGAACCGTTCGCCTCCACCGCGTACTGGCACTCCACGCACAGACTCGCCATCGGGAGCGCCTTGAGGCGGTCCCGTGCAATGTCTCGACCGCAGCGCTGACAGCTCCCGAAGCGGCCGATCGCGAGCCGGAACAGCGCAGCATCGATCTCCGCCAACGCAGCTCTGGCGGCGCGCATCAGCGTCGCCGTCACCTCACTCCGCGCATCGTCGGAGGCGGCCAGCCCTTCGTACGCCAGGTCGGTGAGCTGGTCCAGACGAACGCTGCGCTGCTGCTCGAGCTCGCGGCGGTACCACTGCAGGTCGACGGTCTGCCGGTCGCGGGGTGCCCTGGGTGGTGCGCCCTGATCCAGATCGGTCATCGAAAACCTCCTCGTCGGCACGGATCGTGGAACGGCGCTACCCGCGCACTCCACCCCCGTACGATCCCGACGATGCCGTCTCGTACGCAGCCCGACCACGTCCCCGATCGGCGAAGGTAGGACGCCCTCGGTTGCCGAATCCCGGCAACCCGCGCGGACGCGCCTTGGGTTCTATCGCAACACGACATACTTTGGAGACGGCCTTGGCCGTGACGGTGCGTCGTGTGGAGTGCGGCGAGTACGAGCGCTGGGTCTCGCACGTCGCACCGTCCGACAGGGTCGTACCTAGACGCTTGTCGTGCGCGCTTCCCGCACCTGGACAGGCAGCACCAGCTGCCGCGGCGGCCCCGATGCCCGCTGGGTGATGCGTTCGATCAGCAACTCCGTGGCGCGACGTCCCAGCTCCGCCGACGGCAGCACGGCCTCCGCCGCGAGCGGGAGCGTTTCGTACGGCCCGGAGTCATCCATACAGGCCAACTGGATGTCGCCGGGAATCCGGTGGCCGAGCAGCGCCAGGTCGTGCGCGACGATCGCGAGCACGTAGCCGTTCGCGCAGAGCAGGACCGTCGGCGGCTCCGCCGATCGGAGCAAACCGGACAACATCGCCAACCGGTGCTTCTCCTCGAGTGGTTCATACGCGCGCAGCGCAACGAGATCCGGCCGGATCGGCAGGCCCGCCCTGCGCAGCGACTGCAGATGCCCGGCGTGCCGGTCGGTGACACTGGTGCACTCGGTCTCGCCCCACAGCGTGGCGATGCACTGATGCCCGTTCGCGATCAATTGGCCGGTGACGCGGAGCCCGAGGTCGACGTTGTCGGCCACCACCGCATCGGTCGGTACGTCCGGACGGTAGCGGTCGATCATCACCAGCGGCACCTGACGCCGGCCGGCCTCGGCATACACGTCGGAGGCGGCGCGGCCTTGGACGGGATAGAGCAGGATGCCGTCGACCCCGAGGTTGAGCGCCCGGCGCATCGCCACCTCTTCACGCTCGGTCGACTCCGCCGAGTTCTGCAGGAACAGCTGGTACCCGCGGTCCGCGCAGACCTCCTCGGCCGCCGTGAGGATGCTCGCCAGGTGCGCGCCGCGCAGCCCGTGCAACGCGTTGACGATGCACGCGATGGTCCCGGGGTTGCTGTCGCGTCGCCGCGACGGCGCCACAAAGGTCCCGACGCCACGGCGCCGGATCAGCACTCCCTCGGCGACGAGATCGTTCAGCGCCCGGACCGCGGTGATCGAACTGACCCCGAATCGCTCGCACACCTCTCGCTGGGTCACGAACGGCTCCGCCGGGTCGAACCGGCCGCCGTCGATCTCGTCGCGCAGCGCCTGCTTGATCTGCTGATAGAGCGGGACCATTCCCTCAGCTCCCAAACGCGGTTAGCATACGAATTCCACTTACTATATTAAACGAGAGGTGGACCTCGATGCATCCCGCCCCCATGCGTCGCACCATGACCTGCCTGGCAGCCCTCGTCTGCGCCGCCCTGGTCGCGTCCGGCGGCTCCGCCCCGCCGGCCACCGCCGCGGCGCCGCCACCGCCCGTCAGCGTCGGCGCCAAGCTTCCGTTCTCGATCCTCGAGGCCGAGAACGGCACGCTGCGCGGCAGCGCAACGCTCCGCAGATTCACCCCCGGCATGGTCGTGCCGAAGGACGCCAACCTCGAACTGGAGGCGTCCGGCTACGGCCTGGTCGAACTGAAGAACACCGGCGACTCCGTCACGATCAGAAACACCACAGGCAAGCCCGCGAACACGCTGGTCGTGCGCGCCTCGCTACCCGACACACCGACCGGTGGCGGCATCACGGCGCCGATCGCGCTGTACGTCAACGGCGCCTTCCGGCAGAACATCACGCTGAGCTCCAAGCAGGCCTGGGTCTACCGGCAGTCCAAGACGAACTGGGACGACCCGAACGGCGGTGGCCAGGCCCTGCACTTCTACAACGAGTTCCCGGTCTGGGTCAGCGGTCCCCCGATCGCACCGGGCAGCGCGATCACGTTCCGCAAGGACACGTCGAGTACCTCGCCGTCGTACGCGATCGACTCGGTCGACCTCGAGAACGTCGGCCCGGCCCGCAACCAGCCGGCCAACTCCCTGTCGGTGATTTCGTACGGCGCGGACCCGACGTTCACCACGGATTCGACGATCGCGATCCAGACCGCCGTGAACGACGCGCGGACGCAGGACAAGTCGGTCTGGATCCCGCCGGGCAAGTACCTGACCAACAGCCTGGCACCGACCGCACTCGACCTCACCGGTGTGAAGGTTCAGGGCGCCGGCATGTGGTACACGACCCTCTACCGGAGGGTTCCGCTCTCGCCGCCGCCGATCGGCTGGCGGTCCCAGATCCTGGTGGGCTCAGGCACCACGGTCTCGGACCTGCAGGTCGACTCCAACGCCGTCTACCGCGGCCTGCACGACGCCGGAGGCGACGACTACGGCTTCAACTCCGGCGGTACCGGCTGGCTGATCGACCGGGTCTGGACGCGCCACACCGACGCCAACTGGCTGTCCGGCACGAACGGGACCGTCCAGAACAGCCGCACCGCGGACAGCTACGGCGACGGCTTCAACGCTAACAACAGCAACAAGTACAACCCCGACAAACTCGGGATCAATCTGACGATCCGGAACAACTTCGCCCGCGGCACCGGCGACGATGCGTTCGCGACGTACTCCGATGCCGGCGCCACGGCCGACAACAGCCAGATGACCGGTACGAAGATCCTCAACAACACCGCCGTCGCACCGTACTGGGCCAACGGCATCCGGATCGCGGGCGGCCGGAACGTCGAGGTCCGGAACAATCTCGTCTACACCGTGTCGTCCGACAGCGCGATGGAGATCAGCATCTTCGGCGACACCGGCCGGCCGCTGGAATCCGCGACCGTGAGCGACAACGTCCTGATCGGGGGCGGCGGCTGGAACGGCGTCCGGCAAGGCGTCCGGATCGGCTCCCCCGGACCGAAGTCGTTCTTCCCGACCGCCTACACCAACGTGACGATGCAGCGGAACGTCCTACGCGGAGCGCTCCGGGCCGGACTGTTCGTCGACCGCACCTTCATCAACGCGTCGATCACCGACACCACGATCGACGGGCCCGCGAACCAGGGCATCTGGGTGAACAGCGGCGTCACCGGCACCGCAACGTTCACCCGGACGACGATCAAGCACCTGCGCCCCGGTCAGCCCGCGTTCCAGAACGACTCCCCGGACACCTTCGACACCAACTGATCCCCAGCCGACATCAGCTGTGAGCACGTACCCGATCCGCCCCGGAGGTTGCTCGTGATTCCACACCTGTCCGCCTTGGCCCGGCGAGCGCTGCTCGCCATCGCACTCCTCGTCGCCGTGCTGCCGCTGCCCGCGGCACAGGCCACGATTGCGTCCGGCCCTCTCCGAACCGCCCAGGTGCAGGCCTCGCACGCCGAGGTCGTCGCCGTTACCCAGGTCGCCGACCGGTTGACCGATCTGAGCGTACGATCGCCGGCACTCGGTGGCCGTACCGTCAACGTCCGGCTGCTCACGCCGGACGGCTGGAACCCCTCGGACCGCAGTCAGCACTGGCCCACGCTGTGGCTCCTGCACGGCTGCTGCGGCGACTACAAGTCGTGGACCGGCACCGGCATCGCGGACATCCCGAGCCTGCGCAAGGTCCTCGTCGTGATGCCCGAAGCCGGCTGGAACGGCTGGTACAGCGACTGGTGGAACTACGGCGCCGGCGGCGACCCCGCCTGGGAGACGTTCCACACCGTCGAACTCGCGCACCTGCTCGAACACGGCTGGGGTGCCGGCACTGATCGTGTCGTCGCCGGCCTGTCGATGGGCGGCCAAGGAGCACTCCTGTACGCCGCGCGTCATCCGGGCATGTTCCGCGCCGCGGCGTCGTACTCCGGCTCCGCCCACCCGCTGCTGAACGACGAGTCGATCAACCGGATCATGGGCTTCTTCGCCGGACAGGGCAACGATCCCCTGCGCGTCTGGGGTGACCCGGTCGCCCAACGCCAGATCTGGGAGCAGCACGACCCGTACTACCTGGCGCACCGGCTGAAGTCCATCCCCGTCTACCTGTCCGCCGGTGACGGCACCGCCGGACCTTTCGATCCGCCGGGCAAGTTCGACCCGCTCGAGGCCGACTTCAACCGTCAGAATCACGCACTTGCCGACGCCCTCCAGCACGCCGGCGCCAAACACGTGACCACCAACTTCTACGGACCCGGCACGCACGGCTGGGAGTACTGGAAGCGTGAAATGCGCGCGTCCCTCCCGATGCTCCTGGGCGCGCTCGGCGTCAACTGACTACTCGCAAACCTCCTATCCGCCCCGCACCAACAGGAGAATTCGTGAGACTACTTCGCAGGTTTTCAGCACGCCGCCGGCTCGTCGCCGTCGTCGTCACCAGCTTGGCTCTCGCCGTCGGCGGCAGCCTGCTGGTGACATCCCCGGTGCACGCCGAGTCGAACGGCGGCGTGCGGATCATGCCACTCGGCGACTCCATCACCGACGGCCACGACATCCCGGGCGGTTACCGGATCAAACTGTGGCAGGAGTTCGCCAACGACGGCCGCACGATCGACTTCGTCGGCTCGGGCTCCAACGGGCCCGCGAGTCTCGGCGACCACGACCACGAGGGCCACTCGGGCTGGCGGATCGACCAGCTCGACGCGCAGATCGTCAACTGGCTGCGCGCGTCCGCACCACGGACGGTCCTGCTGCAGATCGGAACCAACGACGTCAACCAGAACTACGATCTCGCGAACGCCCCCCAGCGCCTCTCGACCCTCATCGACCACATCCGCGCGACCGATCCCAACGTCGAGTTGTTCGTCGCGCAGATCACCCCCGAATCGGGCGCGACGTCACAGCAGAAGATCGATGCGTACAACGCCACCATCCCAGGAATCGTTACGCAGAAGGGTCCGCGGACCCACGTCGTCGACATGCACTCGGCGATCACGACCGCGGACCTGCTCGACGGCGTACATCCGAACGCCGCCGGCTACGACAAGATGGCTGTGAAGTGGTACGAGGCATTGCAATCCGTACCGAGCAGCATGCAACCAGTGCTGCCGTCGGTGGGTACGGCAGCCGCCTTGGTGAACCCCATCTCCGGGCGCTGCCTCGATGTCGCCGGAGCAAGTACGACGGCAGGTACCCAGGTGCAGATCTACGACTGCAAGGGGTCGGCCAACCAGCAGTGGACGCGCAGTTCGGCAGGCGAGCTGCGCGTGTACGGCGATCGTTGCCTCGACGTCCAGGGCAACGGCACCGCCAACGGCACCAGGGTCCAGATCTGGACCTGCAACGGCAGTACGGCGCAACGCTTCACCTTCCGCGCCGACAACTCGATCGTCGGCGTGGGCTCCGGGAAGTGCCTGGACATCAAGGCGGCCGGCACAGCCAACGCAACGATCGTCCAGTTGTACGACTGCAACAGCACCGGCGCTCAACGCTGGGACCCGCGGACGAACGAAGGCGCGCCGACCAGCTCCGCCGGCACCGCGGGCGCCACAACTCCTTTCAAGACCGTCGAAGCCGAGTCGGGGGTCCTGGCCGGCACCGCCCGCGTGCGATCCATCGCGCCGGGCGCGGCCGCGCCGACGAAGGCCACCCTGGAGACCGAGGCGTCCGGCTACGGCCTGGTCGAGCTCAAAACCACCGGCGACTCGGTAGCACTACGGAACACCACCGGCATCAGCGCCAACGCCCTCGTCGTCCGCGCCTCGATCCCTGACACGCCGAACGGCGGCGGTGCCGATGCCACCGTGAACCTGTACGTCGACGGAAAGCTCCGCCAGGCGATCACGCTCAGCTCCAGACAGGCCTGGAACTACCGCGGTGCGACGACGAATCCGGACGACCCCGGCGCGGGCGGCATGCCGTACCGCTTCTACAACGAGTTCCCCGTCCTCGTCACCGGTGCCCCGATCGCCGCCGGCAGTTCGATCGGGCTCCGGAAGGACACCCAGAACACGGCCGCCGTCTACGACATCGACTCCGTCGACTTCGAGAACGTCGGTCCCGCGCTGACCCAACCTGCCAACTCGCTCTCGGTGCTGAGCTACGGCGCGGACCCGAACTTCGGCAAGGACTCGACCGTAGCGATCCAGAACGCGGTGAACGCCGCCCGGTCACAGGGCCGGTCGGTGTGGATCCCGCCAGGCAAATACCTGACGAACAGCCTTGCTCCCACACCACTGAACTTCTCGGGGGTCAAGGTCAACGGGGCCGGCATGTGGTACTCGACCATCTATCGCAAGGTGCCGCTGCCCGCGAACTCCTGGCGGTCGCAGATCCTGGTCGGTTCGGGGACGACACTCACCGACGTACAGATCGACAGCAACGCGGTCTGGCGCGGTATCGGAGGCAGCGGAGGCTCCGACTACGGCATCAACGCCAGTGGTGCGGGCGGATGGCTCGTGGACCGGATCTGGACCAGGCACACCGACGCCAACTGGTTGTCCGGGAGCAACGGCGTCATCCGGAACAGCAGGACGGCCGACAGCTACGGGGACGGATTCAACGCGAACAACGGAAACACCGCGAACCCCGACCGGCTCGGCCGCAACATCACGATCCAGAACAACTTCGCCCGGGGTACCGGTGACGACTCGTTCGCGACGTACTCCGATGCGGGTCCGGACGGCACCAACACCGTCGTCACCGGCGCGAAGATCCTGAACAACACCGCCGTCGCGCCCTGGTGGGCGAACGGTATCCGGGTCGCCGGAGGGCAGGACGTCGAGGTACGCAACAACCTGGTGAACAGTGTGTCCTCCAACAACGCGATGGACATCGGCGTCTTCGGGGACACCGGACATCCGTTGCAGTCAGCAACGATCACCGGCAACGTGCTGATCGGTGGCGGCGGCTGGAACGGCCTGCGGAACGGCGTACAGGTCGGATCGCCCGGCAGTGGATCGCTCTTCCCGACCGCCTTCACCACGGTCACCTTCAGCGACAACACCGTCCGCGGATCGCTCCGGGCAGGTATCTACATCGGCCAGCGCCGCGTCAACATCACGCTGCGGGACAACACCATCGACCACCCGGCCAAGCAAGGCATCTGGATCCCCACCGGCGTCAGCGGAACCGGACAGTTCAGCGGCCAGATCTTCCAGAACCTCTTCCCCGGACAACCCCAGACTCAGAACGAATCCCCGACAACCTTCAACATCACGTCCTGAATCTGCCGGCGCATGATCAGCCACCCGCCCCGGGTGCAAGTCCTTGCTGGGCTGAGGCATACAGGGCGCGAACCTGGGTAGCGGTCAGCGCTCCGGAGAATATCGAGACCTCGTCGACTGCGCCGGTCGTCGCGTCCTTGGGTGGAAGGCTGCCGACGGCCGCGCGACCGAGCGGCGTGCTGGTGTTGATCGTGCCGACCGCGGCACCGTTGGCGTAGATGGTGATGCGGGTGCCGTCGTCGACGTACGTGAGATAGGTCCAGGTGGCCTTCGGGACGACATAGTTGACGGTGTAGTCGGCGATGTTGCGCCGGGTGACGCCCACCTTTCCTGAACTCGAGTTGATCTTGACGATCGAGGTGTCGCTGTTCAGCAAGGCTGAACTGTGCGAGCCGCCGGTGATGTTCACCCACGCTCCGACCGACCATGGGCCGGGCAGATCCGGCGCGGTGGTGGCGATCGTCCCGCTGCCCCCGGTGAACTGCACTGCGCCGCCGACCTTGCCGGGCTGTACGGTCGCGTCCCCGATCAGGGTGCCGTCGTAGCCACCACGGGCTGAATCCGTGATCGTGGTGCTGTCCATGCTCCAGTGGTCGACCAGCGTCAGGCCGATCACAAACCGCGCGGTGGTGGCGTACTGCTTGCCGGCGGCGATCTCCTTGACGGTGAGGTCGTGCAGGCCGTCGGGCAGCGTGGTGAGCGAACAAGACCACGTGTGATCAGCTCGTACGGCGGCCGAGCACACCGGTACGCCGTCCTCGCTCAATGCCACCGTGCCTGCCGGCGCTCCGATCCCTTCGATGACAGGCGGAGACGTCGGCAGCCACGCGTTGGACGCAGGGTTCGTGACAACGAGCGGGGACAACGACAACGCGTCCGCGATTCTGGTAGCGGCGGCGACCGCGCTTCCGGCCGGTGCGGTCGCGAACGTCGGCGCGGAGGTCACGAAGCTGCTCGCGCGGGCGATCCAGTCGATCGGCGCGGGCGCGGTCCCGTCCCGCATCGCCGTCGTCAGCGTGTCGAAGTACGCCTGCCAGTTCTGCTTGTAATAGCCGCGGACCAGCCCGTTGTAGGTGTGGTTCGCGTAGTTGTTCAGTGAGCCCGCATGGTAGCCATCGGCAGGATCCACCCAGCTCGTCCACAGGTACAGCAAGGAGGTGACGAGCTGCGATTGTGCAGCAGTGTCCTGCCCTGCGGCCGAGGTCGCGCCGGCGACATAGCTGCCGATCATGAACCAAGGCACCGTCCCCATGACATCGTCAGTGAGGTCCATGAGCGTCAGCCATCGAGCAGTCAGGTCGTTGAACGTGGCAACGTCCTTGATCTGGTACGCCGAGTTGATCCTGGGCAGGAGTGTCCGGGTCTCGTTACCGGTCACCGCCGTCGCCACCTCGGCGAGGTCGAAGTCGTACGCCGCCTTCTGCACAACGCTCGGCGCCGCGAGCAGCAACTGCGGAAGCGCCGTCGCGAACCGGGCGGTGTCGTACGGCTGCTGCTTCGGAGACGCCGGATCCGCGTTCCGGGCGGTCAGGCTGGGCTGTGCGACGAACAGCGACTCGGCCGGCTCCGCGTGCGTACCGTTCGAAGGCCTTGGCAGGGTGTACGCGGTCGAGCCGATGATCGTCCACGCCGCGTCGGCAGCCGTGGTTCCGTACCGGCCGTAGGCATAGTCCTGCATCCAGTCACCGAGATCGAAGGCCGCATCGTGCCACGGCAGCTCGGACAGCAGTTCGAACGCGGCCGGGTCCTCGAACCCCTCCGGCATCACCGCGATCCCGGTCATGTTGTTGCCCGGAGCATCCAGCTGGCCGTAGTACCGATCGATCCAGAGCTGTCCGGTGGCGCCCATCACCGTGTGCCCGCCGTAGGAGTAGATCGAGCCGAAGAGGTACTTCGTGTCCGGCCAGGTGGTCTCCCGCCCGAACGTTGCGGTGGCGTCCGACAGACCGTCGCTGACGACAAAGTGGCTCTTGTCGGCAATGCCGGCCAGCTGCGCGGCCGTCGGGTTGCCCTGCCAGCCGAGCTGCATCCAGGTGGCGCCGGCTTCGCTGTCCTGCAGCGTCGCCATGATGCTCGAGGTGACGTCCTGCTGCGGGATGCCGCCGGACGAACCGCCTTCCTGCAAGGGATTCATCCGGTAGATCGAGCTCTTGCCGAGGATCTCGTCGGCGTGCCGGTAGTACGACGCTGCGACCTCGGCGAAGAACGGATCCGTCGGCGCCAGCCAGGCCGGCCGCGGCTGACCGGACCAGTTCCCCTGTGGGATCACCTTGGTTCCGGCCGGAGCATGGGCAGTGAAATCCTGCGGAACGGTTCCGATGAAGCCGGGCAGCACCGGCACGATGCCCAGCTCACGCGCACGATCGGCGATGCTGCGCCCGAGCGCGGCGCGTTGATCAAGCAGCGCCTGAGAGATCGGCGCGCCGTAGTTGGACACGTTCTGCATCGCCCACCACGGCTGCGTCGTCGGCAACGGGATCCAGGCCCGCGTCTGAGCGGCCGAGTATCCGAAGTCCTGGAGCACCCGCTGGTACACGGCGTCGGATCCCGGCAGTACGTACACCTGATTGATGCCGTGCAGGGCGTAGATGTCGAGCATCGACTGCCACTGGTCCCACCCCATGTACGGATC
>DASSDE010000779.1:0-8341 GCA_035697365.1 Kribbella sp.
CCCAGGTCCGGTACGCCGGGGAACAGCGACCGGGCGTCCTCGAGGGTCGCGTCGTCACGGCGAGCCAGGATCGCGTCGACGACCGCGCGAGTCTCGTCAGGGTGCGGCGAGCAGGTTACGTACGCAACGACACCTCCCGGGCGAACCGAGGTGATCGCGGAGTCGAGCAGTGCCTCCTGGAGCGGGCGCAGCTCCTCCACGTCCTCCGGCGTACGCCGCCAGCGCGCTTCCGGGCGGCGGCGGAGCGCCCCGAGACCGCTGCACGGTACGTCGGCCAGCACCCGGTCGAACGAACCGGCGGGCCAGGTGGGCTTCGTACCGTCACCGACGAGGACCTTGTGGTCGCCGGGAATGGCGCGCAGGTTCTGCCGGACGAGATCCGCGCGGTGCTTCAGCGGCTCGACCGCGGTCAGGCGGCCGTCCGGCACGAGGGCCGCGAGCAGAGCCGACTTGCCGCCCGGCCCCGCGCACAGGTCGAGCCACTCGGCGTCGTTACCGTCGACCTTCGCGGACGCCAGTGCGATCGCGACCAGCTGCGATCCTTCGTCCTGTACGCCGGCGCGCCCGGTCGCGACCGCCTCGATCCGGCCCGGATCACCACCACCGTCGAGCACCGCGCCGTACGGGGACCAGTGCGCCGGCGTCGCACCCGCCGCGACCAACTCGTCCACGTCCGCCAGCCCCGGACGAACCGCCAGCGTCACCCGCGGCGGCTCGTTGTCCACGGCAAGCAGCTCCTCCAGACCCTCGGGGCCGTCAGCGCTGTCGGAGAGCGCTCGTTCGAACGCGTCGATGACCCACCGGGGATGCGCCTCCGCGATCGCCAGGTGGCCCGACCGGTCCTCCGCGTACGGCGGCGCGGTCGTGGCGATCCACTGGTCGAGCGTGCGCTGACTGATCTTGCGCAGTACGGCGTTCACCAGGCCGGTGCGCTTCTGCCCGAGCTCGGACCGTGTCAGCGTGACCATCTCCGACACCGCGGCGTACGAGTCGACGCGCATGTTCAGCAGCTGGTGCGCGCCGAGCCGGAGCATGTCGAGCAGCTCCGGGTCGAGGTCGGCCAGCGGGCGTGAAACAGTACGCGCCAGGAAGACGTCGTACGTGCCCTGCCAGCGCAGCGTCCCGTGCACGAGCTCAGTACAGAAAGCTGCGTCACGGCCACTGAGTCGTGCCTCGCGGAGTGCCTTGTTCAGCGCGAGGTTGGCGTAGCCGCCCTCGCTCGTGACCTGCCGGATGACCCGGTACGCCACCCGCCGGACCGGATCGGCCAGCCGCTGCGGCCCCTTGTTGCGCGGCGAACGATCACTCACGGCTTCAGTCCGAGAGCGTCGTCGTCGGAGAGGCGGACGCCGCGGGCCCAGTCGGCGGCGGCCATCGGCTTCTTGCCCTGCGGCTGCACGGTGACGAGCTCCACCGCCTTGCTCCCGGTGCCGACCTTGACGCTGGACTTCGTCGCCTGGAGCTCGCCGGGCTTGAGCTCCTCGTCGGTCAGCCGGACGGCGAGCACCTTCAACCGCTCACCGCGGAACGTGGTCCACGCCCCAGGCGCCGGGTTGCAGCCGCGCACCAGTCGATCCACCCGCTGCGCCGGTGCGCTCAGGTCCAGCTCGGCGTCGTCGACCGTGAGCTTCGGCGCGAGCGTGACGCCGTCGGCGGGCTGCTCCCGTGCCTCGAGCACACCGGCCTCGATCCCGTCGAGCGTGTCGACGAGCAGCTTCGACCCCGACACCGCGAGCCGGTGCAGCAGATCGCCGGAGGTGTCCTCGGGGCCGATCGGTTCGGTGAGTACGCCGTACACCGGGCCGGCGTCCAGCGCCTTCACGATCCGGAACGTACTCGCACCGGTCACGTCGTCACCGGAGATGATCGAGTGCTGCACAGGGGCCGCACCACGCCAGGCGGGCAACACCGAGAAGTGCAGGTTGATCCAGCCGTGCTGCGGGATGTCGAGCGCAGCCTGCGGCAGCAATCCGCCGTACGCGACGACCGGGCAACAGTCCGGGGCGATCTCTCGCATCCGGGCCAGGAAGTCCGGGTCGCTCGGCTTGGCGGGCTTGAGGATCTCGATGCCACCGAGCTCCTCGGCGTACTGCGCGACCGGGGACGCGACCAGCTTGCGGCCGCGACCCGCGGGCGCGTCCGGGCGGGTGACGACGCCGACCAACTCGTGGCGGCTGGCGACAATCGCCTCGAGCGCGGTGACAGCAGGCTCCGGCGTACCGGCGAAAACGACTCTCACAGTCCGAATCCGTTCGTCGGGTGCGGCGACACCTTGAGCTGCGGTGGGCCGGACAGGCCGGACCATTCGGCTTCCCGGATCGCCTTCATCGCCTGTTTGCGGGTCTCGCGGTCGAGGCGGTCGACGAACAGGACGCCGTCCAGGTGGTCGGTCTCGTGCTGGATCGCGCGGGCGAGCAGGTCGGAGCCCTCGATGACGACCGGGTCGCCGTACATGTTGAAGCCTTTCGCGATCACCGACAGGGCGCGGCGGCAGTCGTAGGTCAGTCCGGGGATCGACAGGCAGCCCTCGGGACCGAACTGGTCCTCGGCGGACAGCGTCAACTCGGGGTTGATCAGGTGCCCCAGCTCGCCCTCGACGTGGTACGTGAACACGCGCAGGCCGACGCCGATCTGGGGCGCGGCCAGGCCGGAACCGGGAGCGTCCTGCATGGTGTCGGTGAGGTCCGCGACCAGGCGGCGCAGCTCGGCGTCGAAGTCGACGACCGGCTCGGCCTTGGTGATCAGCACGGGGTCGCCGAACAGGCGGATGGGTTGGACCGACACAGACTCTCCACACAGGTTCCACGGACCGGGACCGAGCAAGTCTACGGGGCCCGCGGAGTGGAATTCTCGTGGGAGGCCCCTCCCGTTTGTTGCCACAAGCACGTACTGTGGTCCCAGGCGTACCCTCAGTCACTGCCGTCACACGCCGCTCGGGAGACCCAATGCTCACAGCAGCACGGGGGGCAACTCTGATCCTCCTGGGTGCACTGCTAGCCCAGGCACCCCTCACCGCCCAGGCCTATCAGCCACACAGCCCCGAATACCGCGCCACACCACCGGCCACACCACCGGGCACACCACCGGGCACACCACCGACGACCTCGGCCCCGCCGGCCGAGCCGACCGCGACGCCCACCGCGACCGACGCGCCTCCGACAGCCCGCTCGTGGAGCGATGTCGTGAAGGAAGTCACGGAGACTTCTCCCGGTGACGTCCAGCTGCGTTCGGCCGACAGCGCGTCGCAGGCGGCGTCGATGATGCGGTGCTTCAAGCTCGACACCGAGAACTACTGCCTCGGGCTCGGCTTCGTGAACCAGTTGCCGACCGGCGAGCAACGCCACGCGCTGATGGATCAGCCGAGCGAACGCTCCGCCGCCGACGCCGGCGTCGAGCAGGACATCGCGACCGGTGATCTGACACCGGCTCAGTTGGTCGCCCAGCGCGCCGCGCTTCCGAAGAGCCAGCGCGTAACGATCGAGCTCGACGAGATGCAGGCCGCCTGGAACGGCCGCGACAAGGCCCGCGAACTCCGTGAACTCGCAGCGTCCACGACTCCGGCCACGACTACACCTGCGACTACACCTGCGACTCCGGCCGCGCCGGTCGCTCCGGCTTCGGCGTACATCATGAAGGGGTTCCAGACCTCGCAGGAGAAGGGGTACTGGTGCGGTCCGGCGACGTTCCAGTCGATCGACTGGGCGGACGACAACCAGAAGGACACGCAGGCGTCCTGGGCCAAGGACCTCGGCGCGACGACCAGCGGTACGGCGATCTCCGCGATGGTGCAGCAGACCAACCTGAAGACCGCCTGGCCGAAGGCGGCCGGCTCGTACATCGTGCAGAGCGTCTCGACCTGGAACGCGCAGACCTTCCTCGCTGTGCACGAGAAGCACCTCGGCGTCTACAAGGCCCCGGTGATCGAGCACGTGCAGCTCCTCAAGCGGTACTTCCCGTACCTCGCCTTCAACCACAGCGGGCACTACCAGGTCGGCCGCGGGTACGACAAGGCGAAGGGCACGATCGGGATCTACGAGGTGTTCAACGAGCGCCGCTTCAACAGTCGCGGCAACGTCACCGACGGCCCGAAGAACATCCCGGCCACGGCGCTGTTCAACGCCACGCTCGCCAACTCGTTCAAGAACATCGGGCTTTGATGCGTCGCCGTACCGTTGCCGTAGGCACCGTCGTTCTCCTCCTCGCCGGCTGCTCCTCCAACCCACCGGAAAGCAAGCCGACCCCGACGCCAACGCCCTCCCCCACAACGCCGGGGCGTCCGACCGACGCGGGGACGGCGTTGCCGGCGTGGAAGAACGTCCTGCGGCAGCCGGTCGACGGCCAGCACCTCGTCACCCAGCAGCGCAAGTACGTCGTCACCCGGGGCAGCGACGAGGCCGGTACGACGACCATCACGGATCGCTCCACCAAGAAGGTCGTCGTCCGGCACGTCCCCGCGACCGGTTTCGTCGCACAGTCCCCTGTCGTGATCGACGACCGTTGGGCCCTGATCGAGGACATCCGCTCCGACGGACCCGACCCGCAGATCAAGCTGCTGCGCTACGACCTCAGCACCGGCAAGGCGAGCGCACCGACTGCCCTTCCGGCGGTCTCCGAGCCCGAGATCGGTACGTACGACGGTACGTTCGCGTACAGCTCGACCGACGCGAAGAACCGCTCCTGCCTGATCGTCGCCGACCTCGCGACGCTGAAGGCCCGTACGGTCACCTGCGTTGCCGCACCGGGCTACATCGCGGACCCCGTCGTCTCGGCCGACACGGTCACGTTCAGCGAGATCGTCGCACCCGGGACGGCCCACCGCTGCAAGCGCGTACTGACCGCGCCGCGGACCGGTGGTGCGGCGCAACCGGTGCCCGCGGCAACGAACTGCATCCAGTGGAGCGGCGCCACCCTCCGCGGCGCAACTGTCTGGTCGGAGGTCGGCGCGTCCGATCCGGACCAGTACCAGAGCAAGGCGTACGTCCGGGAGTCCGGCGACTCCCCCGCCCGCCCGCTCGGCGTCGTGGTCACCGACACAATCCTTGCCTGCGGCAACTGGATCCTCTGGGAGACGCGCACGGTCAGCGCCGCCGGCGAGGAGGCGTACCAGATCAACCGCTGGCGCCCCGGCGTACCGAAACCGCAGACCGTGTACGCCGGGAAGCCGAACGTCGCGCTCACCCCGATGACCTGCCAGGACAGCACCGTCTACGTCGAGGCTGCGCATCTGGCCACCACCCCGACATACACCGAAACCATCTCGGCAGCTGTCTAGCTGGGCTCTACCAGGGCTCTACCAGCGCGCGTGCCGGACTCGCACCCGGCCGAACCCCACGCCGCCGATGATCCGGATTCGCGGCCCGGTGCCGGACGACTGCCGCGGCGGCCGGTACTGCGAGTCCTTCCAGCCGGTCTTCAGCCCGTCGATCTCGACCACCGCGTCCCGCGGGACCCGGATCTTCGCACTGCCGGTGCCGAGCTTGAGCTCGATGTCGACGTCCTGCTGCTCGAAGATCGCCCGCGACAGGTCGAGCGTGACCCGCCCGAACGCGGACTGCACGGTCAGCTTTCGCGGCACCCGCCAGACGCCGGCCCGGCGAATCCGGCCGGTCGCCGCGGAGATGGTCGCCGACCGTCCCGGATCCGGCGCCGGCAGCGAGGTCAGCGCAACCTCGATCTCCCGCCTGGTCCTGGCCGACAGCACCTGGTGCAGCCGCTGGTCCATCTCCTCGTGCGTGAGGTAGCCGCCGGTGAACGCGTCCTGCACGCGCTGCACGGCGGCGTTGCGATCGACATCGCCGATCGCCGGCGAGCGGTCGTCCGGCACGAACCTCACCTGCTCACTGTAGTGCGAGGCCGCGGTCGCGGAGTTGGGTACGCAGGTTCGGGGCGCCGGTGAAGACCTCCGCGTCCAGGCCGGCGGCACGGGCCGCGACGACGTTGTACTCCATGTCGTCGGTGTAGAAGGTCCGGGCCGGATCCAGGCCGAAGCGCTCGATCAGGATCCGGTAGATCTTCTCCTCCGGCTTCGCGGTCTGCTCGATCCCGGACACGATCTCTGCGTCGAAGTGGTTCAGGATCGGGAACGCGTCCTTCGCCACCTCCCACTTCTCTGCGGAGAAGTTCGTCAGCGCGTACGTCGGGACGCCGGCGTCCTGGAGCTCGGTGAGCACGGCGGCGGTGTCCTCGAACACGCCCTTCACCATCTTGAGCCACCCGGTGTCGTACGCCTCGATCCACTCCGCGTGCTCCGGGTGCAGACCGGTCAGCTCGGCCACCGCCTCGGCCCACGGCCGCCCCTCGTCCTGCTTGTGGTTCCAGGCCGGCGTCACCACGTTGGTCAGGAAGTGCGTCCGCTCCGCCTCGTCCGGGATCAGGTCGGCGTACAGGTACGTCGGACTCCAGTCCAGCAGCACCCCACCGATGTCGAACACCACCACGTCGACCGCACGCTCATTCATACCTCCCAGCCTACGAGACCGCGGTGCAGCTCAGACGGTCGCCGCGTGTGCTTCGGCTCGGGCGTGCAGGGCTGGGGCCAGCGCGTACTGGCCGATGAAGATGATGACGCCGAGGACGGCACAGCTGAGCCAGGTGACCGTTGGGCCGAGGTGTTCGAGGGCGTTGGTACCGGCGAGAGGGCCGACCACTGTGCCGACGCCGAAGGCCATGCCGGACAGGCCCATGTAACGGCCGCGCAGGTCAACGGGAGCGAGGTCCGCGAACACCGCGCCGATCACCGCGGCGAACCCGATCTCGCCGAGCGTCCACACCACCACCGACAGCGCGTACCCCCACCAGTTGTGCACGACGGCACCGACCCCGAACCCGAGACCGACGACGAGCATCGAGGCCGCGAGCAGCTTCGGCCGGTCGAGCTTCACCATCCAGCGGCCGAGGAAGGGCTGCACCAGCACGATCACCACGCCGTTCAGCGCGATCACCAGCCCGTACGTCCGGGAACTCAGGCCGTCCTCCGACATCGCCAGCGGCAGCGTCGAGTACCCCTGCATGTAGATGGTCGCGTACCCGACCTGGAGCAGGATCATCAGCAGGAACACCCTGTCCCGGAGCGCGACGCCGAGCACGGGACGAGGTGGGGTGGTCTCGTCGAGGACCGGGCGGCTCTCCGGGACCATCGCCCAGATCACCGCACCGGCAATCACCGACGTGCCGGCGTTCAGCCAGAAGAGCAGGCCGTAGCCGATCGAGGCGAGGACGCCGGCGCTCACCGTCGACACCGAGAAGCCGAGGTTGATCGCCCAGAACAGCAGTCCGTAGGCGCGGACGCGTTCGGTCGGCTGCAGGAGGTCCGCCACGGTCGCTTGAACCGCGGGGCGGAACAGATCGCCGAGCAGCCCGACCAGGAACGCGCATACCCAGATCAGGGCCATGTCGCGCGCGGACCCGAGCAGAATCAGCGCGGCGGCGGTGCCGAAGAAGCAGATCAGCATTGTCAGGCGGCGCCCGATCCGGTCGGCCAGGAACCCGCCGACGAGCTGCGCGGTGACGGTCCCGGCGCCGACCGCGGCCGCGACGGCTCCCGCCGTACCCGCGGAGAGGTGCCGATCGTGGGTCAGGTAGAGGACGAGGAACGGCTGGACGAAGCTGCCGAGCCGGTTGACCAGCTGGCACACCCACAACGCCCAGAACGCCCGCGGAAGGGCGGCGGGCCGGGAGTTGCCGACGGCGATTGCGCTCATGGTTCCACTCTCCGGTGTCGCCGGGGCATTGTCGACGATTAGGCTCAGGGCTAATCTGGCCCGGTGATCACGATCAGGCTGAGCGCGGAGGACGTCGGGCGGATCAGGTTCGCGCTGTCGCCGGTCTGGGAGGCCGTGACGAGTGTGCGGGCGCTGAGCAACAACACCGCGCGCAGCGTGCACGGCCCGTGGCTGCAGAAGGTCCGGCCGACGATCGAGGGCGACGACCTGACGTTGCTCAGAGCCCTCATCCCGTCGTCCGGCTACATCCCGGACTTCCTCACGCCCGCGCCGCCGCGCCGCTCGACCAGCCTGGAGTCCGGGCTGGCCGCGATCGCCGCCACACCCCACGAGCTCGTCGTACGGGAGATCGCGCAGCTCCACACGGACAACCCGCACCCGCTGCTGCCGGAGCTGATGGCCCGGCCGGCGCGCGGGCTGGATCGGATCACGACGGCGCTCGAGTCGTACTGGCGGCGCGCGATCGAGCCCGACTGGCGACGGATGCGGTCACTGCTGCAGGAGGATCTGGCGTTCCGCCTGGACGAGCTGGCGAGCGGCGGCATCGAGCGGCTGTTCCGCAACCTGCACCCGTCGATCCGCTACAGCAGCGACCGCATCGAGATCGAGCGGCCGTTCTG
>DASSDE010000780.1:0-4311 GCA_035697365.1 Kribbella sp.
TTCCCAGGAGAGAGTAGCTCTCCGATGGTGGTGTCCTACCGACAATCCGCCAAGGAGAGAACGATATGCGTGCATGGGTGGCCCGCCGGCTCGACGGTCCGGGGGCGATCGAGTTGATCGAGACCGGTGTACCTCAGCCGGATGCGGGTCAGGTACGGATCAAGGTCGCCGCGGCCGCAGTCAATCCGGTGGATCTCGCGGTGAGCAGCGGGATGCTCGTCGCTCTCGGCCTGACCGCGCCGCGGCACCAGTTCGGCCTCGGCTGGGACGTGGCGGGCACGGTAGATGCGGTCGGCCCAGCAAATGCAATCGCCGCAGGGATGCAGGCGGAGGTTGGCGATGCGGTGGTCGGCGTGGCGGATCTCCTCGCTCAGACGCTCAAGACACACGCCGAGTACGTCATCCTGAGCGCGGACGCGATCGCTCATGCCCCCGAGGGCATCGAGCCGCAGCAAGCCGCAGCCTTCGGCCTGAACGGGCTGACCGCGCTCCAGGCCGTCAAGAAGATCCACGGCGAGACCGTGTTCGTGACAGGATCCGCAGGCGGCGTCGGGGGCTACGCCGTTGAACTGGCCAAGCATCTGGGCAAGACCGTGATCGCAAGCGCCGCCGCGGCTGACGAGGATCTGGTACGTCACCTGGGCGCGGATCACTTCGTAGATCGCAACGAGGACCTGTCGGCAGCCGTACGGCGGATCGCCCCGGCCGGTGTGGACGGCGTTGTGGATGCGGCCGTGGTCGGAATCGGCGCGCAGGAGGCCGTCCGCACCGGCGGGCTCCACGTGCACCTCCAAGGAGGCCCGAGGCCGCCGCAACTGCGCGGGATCACCGTGGAACAGCTCTTCATCCACGTCAACCACGCCGAACTGGACGAGCTCGCCCGCCTGGTGGAGCAGCACATCGTCTCGACCCGAGTCGCCGAGAGCTATCCCCTCGACGAGGCAACACAGGCGTACAAGCGGCTGTCCGAAGGAGGAGTGCGCGGCCGCCTGATCCTCGTGCCCTAGCGCTGCTGGGTCGCGAGCGCCAAGCAGAGCGCCACGCAGAGCGCCAAGCAGAGCGCCAAGCCCACTAGCCCAGCGCGGCGTAGAGCCGGAGCGCGACCTGTACGTCCAGTGCGCGCTCCGGTGATTGCCAGCCGTCGCCGAGCAATGCGGTGATTCGGTCGAGTCGCTGCTGCACCGTGTTCGGGTGGATGTGCAGGGACGCGGCTGCACGCGTCGGGCTCTGGCCCGCGGCAAAGTACTCCTGCAGTGTGCCGATGAGGTCAGTACCGCGCTGGGCGTCGTAGTCGAGGACCTGTCCGAGCACGTGATGCACGTGGGCGCGTACGTCGACGTCGGATGCTCCAACGAGGCCGGCGACCCCTAGGTCGTCCGGCGTAGCGGCCTCGCCGGTGCGACCGAGACGGACCATTGTGGCGACCGTGCGGGATGCCTGCCGGTGCGCCTCGATCAGCGCGTCTCCCCAGGGGGCAGGTCCGGTGACCGCGATGGTGACTCCAGTGCGCTTCGCAAGCTCGGACAGGTCGCGGGCGACAGCGAGTGCCGTCGTACGAGAGAACAACAGCACGAGGTCCCCACCGTACGGACCGGACAGAACCAACCGGTCGTCCAGCGGTGCCGAGAGCCGAGCTCGGACACCGGTGTGGTCGCCGCGGCACACTGCAACGACCAGGGGATCGTGCCGGTGATTTGGTACGAGCAGCCGGAGCCGATCGGTCAGGGTGCGCGGGTCGGCGCTCCCGCTGAGCACGTCGGCGAGGAGATCCGCCTGTGCACGTTGGGATTGCTCAGCAGCCTGGCGCCGGAACAGCAGGACCAGTGCGGTCACAACCGCAGCACGCTCCACGATCCGCTGGTCTGCCCCGGACAGGTCGTCCGCGCCGCCGATCACCAACGCTCCGAGCCGTTCACCCTTGGCGGTCGCTGCCACCACCCAGCAGTCACGACGGCGAGTCAGGCGACCAGACTCCGACTCCTGCCACGGCACCGGCGTACGAGGAACAGCTCCCGCGGTAGCCAGCTCGTTGCCGCTGGCATCGACCAGTACGACCCACACGCCGAGCAGCTCGGCCAATGCGGCAGCGATGGCGTCGACGTCCCCGCCGGACAAGACGATGTCAGCAAAGCGGTCATGTGCCGCGGCAGCATGCTCTACGCCCGCATGTGCCGCAGACAGCTGGTCGAGCGCCGCAGCAGTCTCAGCCGTCGCACGGACCTGCACGATCGTCACGGCTGCCAGTGTGGCGAGTGAGCCGAGCAGTGAGACCTCATCGTGGGTGAACGGCCGTCGAGTGCGGTTGGAGGCGAACAGTACGCCGACAAACGCGCCGTCAACGATCAGCGGCGTACCGCAGATGGCGACCAGAGCCTCTTCACGTACGGCGTGGTCGATCGTGGTGGTGTGCCGGAAGCGCAGGTCAGCGGGATAGTCGGCGGTCCAGTACGGCGTGTGAGTCTTCGCGACCAGACCGCCCAGTCCCGCGCCGAGCGGCAACCGGAGCTGCTGGAACTCGGCGGACACCGACCCGTCCGTGGCGCGCATGTACGTGTCGCCGCGCGCGCCGTCGTACAGGGTCAGGTAGGCCACGTCCACGCCGAGCAGGCTGCGCGCTCGGTGCACGATCGTGTCGAGCACATTGCCCGGGTCCCGCGCGGAGGCGAGCTCCCTGGCGACGTCGACGAGGGCGGAGAGCTCGGCCTCACGCTTCTTGCTGGCGTCGATGCCGGCCCGGATGCGCAGGGCGAGATCGCGTGCGACCGCGTCCTCGCCCGCCGCCCGGGCCAGTTCGCTCCCGGACGCGTCCTCGGCCAGCAGCCGGAGCAGCTCCTCCATGGTCCTACAGCGTAGTGAGGTCCCGGCGATGCGTTTCGGAGTACGACGTGACCGCGACGATCGAGATGACCGCACACACCGCGACGTAGCCGGCGATCGCGTAGCCGGAGTCGTACGCCTTGAGCAGTGCGACCGCGATGAACGGCGCCAGGCCGCCCGCGATGATCGAGGCGAGCTGGTACCCGACCGAGACGCCGGAGTACCGCACCCGTGTGCCGAACAGCTCGGTGAAGAACGACGCCTGCGGTCCGTACATCGCACCGTGCAGCACCAGCCCGACCGTCACGGCGAGCGCAGCGAGCGCGAAGTTCTTCGTGTTCACCAGCGTGATGAACACGAAGCCCCACACGCCGACACCGACCGCACCGATCAGGTACACGGGCCGCCGGCCGATGCGGTCCGACAGCGCACCCCACAACGGGATGGCGAAGAAGTGGATCGCGGCGCCGATCAGTACGGCGTTCAGCGCGAAGGACTTGCCCATGCCCAGGTGTTCCTTCGCGTACGTCGCGATGACGATGGTGAAGATGTAGTAGCTGACGTTCTCGGCCATCCGCGCGCCCATCGCCGTCAGCACCTCACGCGGGTACCGGGTGAGCACCTCGAGCAGCGGCAACTGGTCCGCCGGCACCTCCTGCGCCCGGGAACGCGCCTGCTGGAACACAGGTGACTCCTCGATCCGCAGCCGTACCCAGAGGCCGACCAGCACGAGCACGGCGGACAGCAGGAACGGAATGCGCCAACCCCACCGGTTGAAGTCCGCATCCGTCTGGAACGCAGCGAGCCCGGCCAGTACGCCGTTGGCGATCAGCTGTCCTGCCGGCGCACCAGCCTGCGGCCAGGACGCCCAGAAACCACGCCGTGCCGGGTCACCGTGCTCCGACACGATCAGGACCGCTCCACCCCACTCACCCCCCAGTGCGAACCCCTGGATGAGGCGCAGTACGGTCAGCAGGATCGGGGCGAGCGCACCGACCTGTGCGTACGTCGGCAGCAGGCCGATCGCGAACGTGGCAAGCCCCATCATCAGCAGCGACAACACCAGCAGCTGCTTGCGTCCGAGCCGGTCACCGAAGTGCCCGAAGACGACACCACCGATCGGACGCGCCAAGAACCCGACGGCGAACGTGGCGAAGCTCAGCAGCGTCCCCGTGAGCTGCTCGCCCTTCGGGAAGAACAGGTCGCCGAACACCACCGATGCGGCGACCCCGTACAGGAAGAAGTCGTACCACTCGACCGTCGTACCGACGAGACTCGCTCCGACCACCCGCACGATCGACGTACGAGTACGGGCCGGTTCTGTTGCTGTCATGGGCGGGCTCTCCTCAATTAATGGGCGGTCCAGCCGCCGTCCAGTACGAACGAGCTCCCCGTGATCGAGGCGGATGCGGGGCCGCACAGCAGGGCCACCAGTTCCGCCACTTCGGCCGGCTCGATCAGTCGCTTCACCGCGACCGGCTCGAGCAGGACCTT